>NZ_JACYVY010000017.1:0-39250 GCF_017151825.1 Staphylococcus sp. EG-SA-18 | reverse complement strand
TTTTTTTATGTCTAAAACATCAAAATAAAAAGCAAACACAAAGAAAAATGGCTTGGCGAAGTGAAAACGTTTGAATCTGACGAAACGAGAAAAGAGCGCAACGAGTTTAGTAGAGCTAAATGAGTAAGCGAGAGCCGAAGGAGAGGAAAGAAGCAAGCGATTGTCACAAGTCAAGAAAGGTTCTTAGCGACGATGGTATCCAACTTACGTTCCGCTAGAGTAGAACGTTGCCAGGCAAAAATGGATGCGATGAGCCGCATTGAGACCGTGAGGTCTCTTTTTTTATGTCTAAAACATCAAAATAAAAAGCAAACACAAAGAAAAATGGCTTGGCGAAGTGAAAACGTTTGAATCTGACGAAACGAGAAAAGAGCGCAACGAGTTTAGTAGAGCTAAATGAGTAAGTGAGAGCCGAAAAAGAGGAAAGAAGCAAGCAATTGTCACAAGTCAAGAAAGGTCTTTAGCGACGATGGTATCCAACTTACGTTCCGCTAGAGTAGAACGTTGCTAGGCAAGAAATGGATGCGATGAGCCGCATTGAGTTTTGGAAATGATATTTTAATAATGTGCACTTTTGATTGTTTAAATCTGTGACTAGAAGTATAAGTGAAGACATTCAGAAGTATTATAAAAAGTGAACAGCAGTAAGATAGTTTTTAATCATAAATCATCTTACTGCTGTTTTTAGGTTTTATGTCTAATATTTTTTAAATCGAAATACAAAAAGGAAATTAATTATTATACAATAGACAAGCTATTGCATAAGTAACACTAACTTTTGTCAAAGAAGTGTTACTATATAATTAATACTTTTGAAAGTAACTAATTCCAAAACAGTGTAAATAAAGGAAGCGTATATCATGAAGCAACCTATTTTAAATAAATTAGAAAGTTTAAATCAAGAAGAAGCGATTTCTTTGCATGTTCCGGGTCATAAAAATATGACTATCGGTCATTTATCTCAATTATCAATGACAATGGATAAAACTGAAATACCTGGATTAGATGATTTACATCATCCTGAAGAAGTCATTTTGGAAAGTATGAAGCAGGTGGAGAAACATTCAGATTATGATGCTTATTTCTTAGTGAATGGCACCACTTCAGGAATATTATCTGTCATCCAGTCTTTTTCACAGAAAAAAGGCGATATCTTAATGGCAAGAAATGTACATAAATCTGTATTACATGCGCTCGATATTAGCCAACAAGAAGGGCATTTTATTGAAACGCATCAAAGTCCGTTAACGAATCATTATAATAAAGTTAATTTAAGCCGTTTGAATAATGACGGTCACAAACTTGCTGTGTTGACTTATCCTAACTATTACGGTGAAACATTTAATGTAGAAGAGGTTATCAAATCTTTGCACCAATTAAATATTCCTGTACTCATTGACGAAGCACACGGCGCGCACTTTGGATTGCAAGGATTTCCAGATTCTACATTAAATTATCAAGCTGACTATGTTGTTCAATCTTTTCATAAAACGTTACCAGCTTTAACGATGGGCTCGGTACTTTATATTCATAAAAATGCACCTTATAGAGAAACTATTATAGAATATCTAAGCTACTTCCAAACATCTAGTCCTTCGTATTTGATTATGGCTAGTTTAGAGTCAGCTGCCGAGTTCTATAAAACATATGATAGTACCGTGTTTTTTGATAAGAGAGCGCAATTAATCGAATGTTTGGAGAAGAAGGGTTTTGAAATGCTTCAAGTTGATGATCCGTTGAAGTTGCTGATAAAATATGAAGGTTTTACAGGTCATGATATTCAAAATTGGTTTATGAATGCACATATCTATTTAGAATTAGCGGACGACTATCAAGTATTAGCGGTATTGCCGTTATGGCATCATGATGATACGTATTTATTTGATTCGCTTTTACGTAAAATTGAAGATATGATTTTACCGAAAAAATCAGTTTCTAAAGTTAAACAAACACAACTTTTAACAACTGAAGGTAACTATAAACCAAAACGCTTTGAATATGTTACTTGGTGTGATTTGAAAAAGGCAAAAGGTAAAGTTCTGGCGCGACATATTGTCCCGTATCCGCCAGGGATTCCTATTATTTTCAAAGGAGAAACAATAACTGAAAATATGATAGAATTAGTAAATGAATATCTGGAAACTGGAATGATAGTTGAAGGAATTAAAAATAATAAAATTTTAGTTGAGGATGAATAAAATGTCAGCTTTTATAACTTTTGAGGGCCCAGAAGGCTCTGGAAAAACAACTGTAATTAATAAAGTTTACCATAGATTAGTAAAAGATTATGATGTCATTATGACAAGAGAACCGGGCGGCGTTCCTACTGGTGAAGAAATACGTAAAATTGTATTAGAAGGCAATGATATGGACATTAGAACTGAAGCAATGTTATTTGCTGCATCTAGAAGAGAACATCTTGTATTAAAGGTCATACCAGCTTTAAAAGAAGGTAAGGTTGTGTTGTGTGATCGCTATATCGATAGTTCATTAGCTTATCAAGGTTATGCTAGAGGGATTGGCGTTGAAGAAGTAAGAGCATTAAACGAATTTGCAATAAATGGATTATATCCAGACTTGACGATTTATTTGAATGTTAGTGCTGAAGTAGGCCGCGAACGTATTATTAAAAATTCAAGAGATCAAAATAGATTAGATCAAGAAGATTTAAAGTTTCACGAAAAAGTAATTGAAGGTTACCAAGAAATCATTCATAATGAATCACAACGGTTCAAAAGCGTTAATGCAGATCAACCTCTTGAAAATGTTGTTGAAGACACGTATCAAACTATCATCAAATATTTAGAAAAGATATGATATAATTGTTAGAAGAGGTGTTATAAAATGAAAATGATTATAGCGATCGTACAAGATCAAGATAGTCAGGAACTTGCAGATCAACTTGTTAAAAATAACTTTAGAGCAACAAAATTGGCAACAACAGGTGGGTTTTTAAGAGCAGGTAATACAACATTCTTATGTGGTGTCAATGATGACCGTGTAGATGAAATATTGTCTGTGATTAATCAAACGTGTGGTAATAGAGAACAGTTGGTTTCACCTATTACACCTATGGGAGGCAGTGCGGATTCGTACATTCCATATCCAGTTGAAGTTGAAGTTGGCGGTGCTACTGTATTTGTTATGCCAGTTGATGCATTCCATCAATTTTAATTCTATAATACAATCATCAATTAGAGATACTTAAAATAGTGTATTAATAAGTTATTAACAATTTTGGGTTGCTTGACTGCGACTAGTTCAGATGCCAATAGATTTGATTTTTGTGGTTCTAAAAATAATCACAAATCATGGTCGCTATTGTTGCAGTAATTAGTTGCTCTTTGGCAACCTTTTTATATAAAAGCAAAAGGGAGTTTGTAATGAATGGATGAACAGCAACAATTGACGAATGCATATCATTCAAATAAATTATCGCATGCCTATTTATTTGAAGGTGATGATGCACAAACGATGAAACAAGTTGCGATTAATTTTGCAAAGCTTATTTTATGTCAAACAGATAGTCAATGTGAAACAAAGGTTAGTACATATAATCATCCAGACTTTATGTATATATCAACAACTGAGAATGCAATTAAGAAAGAACAAGTTGAACAACTTGTGCGTCATATGAATCAACTTCCTATAGAAAGCACAAATAAAGTGTACATCATTGAAGACTTTGAAAAGTTAACTGTTCAAGGGGAAAACAGTATCTTGAAATTTCTTGAAGAACCACCGGACAATACGATTGCTATTTTATTGTCTACAAAACCTGAGCAAATTTTAGACACAATCCATTCAAGGTGTCAGCATGTATATTTCAAGCCTATTGATAAAGAAAAGTTTATAAATAGATTAGTTGAACAAGACATGTCTAAGCCAGTAGCTGAAATGATTAGTACTTATACTACGCAAATAGATAATGCAATGGCTTTAAATGAAGAATTTGATTTATTAGCATTAAGGAAATCAGTTATACGTTGGTGTGAATTGTTGCTTACTAATAAGCCAATGGCACTTATAGGTATTATTGATTTATTGAAACAGGCTAAAAATAAAAAACTGCAATCTTTAACTATTGCAGCTGTGAATGGTTTCTTCGAAGATATCATACATACAAAGGTAAATGTAGAGGATAAACAAATATATAGTGATTTAAAAAATGATATTGATCAATATGCGCAAAAGTTGTCGTTTAATCAATTAATTTTGATGTTTGATCAACTGACGGAAGCACATAAGAAATTGAATCAAAATGTAAATCCAACGCTTGTATTTGAACAAATCGTAATTAAGGGTGTGAGTTAGATGCCAAATGTAATAGGTGTTCAGTTTCAAAAAGCGGGAAAATTAGAATATTATACACCTAATGATATACAAGTAGATATAGATGACTGGGTAGTTGTCGAATCTAAAAGAGGCATAGAGATAGGTATTGTTAAAAATCCATTAATGGATATTGCTGAAGAGGATGTTGTGTTACCTCTTAAAAATATTATTCGCGTTGCTGATGACAAAGATATTGATAAATTTAATTGTAATGAACGAGATGCTGAAAATGCATTAATACTATGTAAAGACATTGTAAGAGAACAAGGTTTGGACATGCGTTTAGTCAATTGCGAATATACATTAGATAAATCGAAAGTTATTTTTAATTTTACGGCGGATGATCGTATTGATTTTAGAAAATTAGTAAAAATATTAGCGCAACATTTAAAAACACGTATCGAGTTGAGACAAATTGGTGTAAGGGATGAAGCCAAATTGCTTGGCGGTATCGGACCTTGTGGTAGGTCGTTATGTTGTTCTACATTTTTAGGAGATTTTGAACCAGTATCGATTAAGATGGCTAAGGATCAAAATTTATCATTAAATCCAACTAAAATTTCTGGTGCATGTGGTCGTTTGATGTGTTGTTTAAAATATGAAAATGACTATTATGAGGAAGTACGTGCACAATTACCTGATATTGGTGAAGCAATTGAAACGCCTGATGGTAACGGGAAAGTAGTTGCTTTAAATATATTAGACATTTCTATGCAGGTGAAGCTTGAGGGACATGAACAGCCACTTGAATATAAATTAGAAGAAATAGAAACTATGCATTAAGGAGGCATTATTACATTTGGATCGCAATGAAATATTTGAAAAAATAATGCGTTTAGAAATGAATGTCAATCAACTTTCAAAGGAAACATCAGAATTAAAGGCACTTGCAGTTGAATTAGTAGAAGAAAATGTAGCGCTTCAACTTGAAAATGATAATTTGAAAAAGGTGTTGGGCAATGATGAACCAACTACTATTGATACTGCGAATTCAAAACCAGCAAAAGCTGTGAAAAAGCCATTACCAAGTAAAGATAATTTGGCTATATTGTATGGAGAAGGATTTCATATTTGTAAAGGCGAATTATTTGGAAAACATCGACATGGTGAAGATTGTCTGTTCTGTTTAGAAGTTTTAAGTGATTAATCAAGCACACTCAAATAGTGTTATAATTATAAATGAATATGGTTTGGATAAGTCTGAGACAATGCATGTTTCAGGCTTTAATTGTGTATAAAGTTTTGGTGATTGCATAAGAGATGGCGGTACTAAATGTTATTATTAAGTGTGCACGCAGTATCATTAGTTATAAAATGTAGCTGTTAAAAGTCAAAAATACATCGAATGTAGTTAGTCATATAATATAAAAAGAGATTTCAATTACTCAATAGAAAAAGGTTGTCTTCATAGGAGTTAAAAATGTTAAAAGAGAATGAACGATTTGATCAACTAATCAAAGAAGATTTTAGTATTATTCAAAATGATGATGTTTTTTCGTTTTCAACGGATGCTTTGTTGTTAGGGCATTTTACAAAACCTAGAACAAAAGATATTGTGTTGGACTTATGTTCAGGCAATGGGGTGATACCGTTGTTATTGTTTGCGAAACATCCACGACATATAGAAGGTGTTGAGATTCAAAAAACACTTGTCGATATGGCGCGACGCACATTTCAATTCAATGATGTTGATGAATATATAACAATGCATCACATGGATTTGAAAAACGTTACTAAAGTATTTAAACCTTCACAATATACTTTAGTAACGTGTAATCCACCTTATTTTAAAGAGAATCAGCAACACCAACATCAAAAAGAAGCACATAAGATAGCGAGACATGAGATTATGTGTACACTTGAAGATTGCATGATTGCAGCCCGTCATTTATTAAAAGAAGGTGGCAGGCTAAACATGGTACATCGTGCAGAGAGACTAATGGATGTCTTGTTTGAAATGAGAAAAGTGAAT
Organism: Staphylococcus sp. EG-SA-18; assembly: GCF_017151825.1. Taxonomy (NCBI): domain Bacteria; kingdom Bacillati; phylum Bacillota; class Bacilli; order Caryophanales; family Staphylococcaceae; genus Staphylococcus; species Staphylococcus sp. EG-SA-18. The sequence goes on along the minus strand of NZ_JACYVY010000017.1, from coordinate 32,943 downwards.
ATTGAACCTAAGAAAGTCGTTTTTATATATAGTAAAGTAGGGAAATCAGCACAAACGATAGTAGTAGAAGGTCGAAAAGGTGGAAATCAAGGTTTAGAAATCATGCCCCCATTTTATATTTATAATGAAGATGGTAATTATAGCGAAGAAATGAAGGAAGTATATTATGGATAGTCATTTTGTATATATTGTAAAATGTAGTGATGGAAGTTTATATACAGGATACGCTAAAGACGTTAATGCACGTGTTGAAAAACATAACCGAGGTCAAGGAGCCAAATATACGAAAGTAAGACGTCCGGTGCATTTAGTTTATCAAGAAATGTATGAGACAAAGTCTGAAGCATTGAAGCGTGAATATGAAATTAAAACTTATACCAGACAAAAGAAATTGCGATTAATTAAGGAGCGATAGTATGGCTGTATTATATTTAGTGGGCACACCAATTGGTAATTTAGCAGATATTACTTATAGAGCAGTTGATGTATTGAAACGTGTTGATATGATTGCTTGTGAAGACACTAGAGTAACTAGTAAGCTGTGTAATCATTATGATATTCCAACTCCATTAAAGTCATATCACGAACATAACAAGGATAAGCAGACTGCTTTTATCATTGAACAGTTAGAATTAGGTCTTGACGTTGCGCTCGTATCTGATGCTGGATTGCCCTTAATTAGTGATCCTGGATACGAATTAGTAGTGGCAGCCAGAGAAGCTAATATTAAAGTAGAGACTGTGCCTGGACCTAATGCTGGGCTGACGGCTTTGATGGCTAGTGGATTACCTTCATATGTATATACATTTTTAGGATTTTTGCCACGAAAAGAGAAAGAAAAAAGTGCTGTATTAGAGCAACGTATGCATGAAAATAGCACATTAATTATATACGAATCACCGCATCGTGTGACAGATACATTAAAAACAATTGCAAAGATAGATGCAACACGACAAGTATCACTAGGGCGTGAATTGACTAAGAAGTTCGAACAAATTGTAACTGATGATGTAACACAATTACAAGCATTGATTCAGCAAGGCGATGTACCATTGAAAGGCGAATTCGTTATCTTGATTGAGGGTGCTAAAGCGAACAATGAGATATCGTGGTTTGATGATTTATCTATCAATGAGCATGTTGATCATTATATTCAAACTTCACAGATGAAACCAAAACAAGCTATTAAAAAAGTTGCTGAAGAACGACAACTTAAAACGAATGAAGTATATAATATTTATCATCAAATAAGTTAATCACTTTATCGATTATATGAAATTTTAAACGATTTTATAAACGCAAGCTGTAATTTTAAATGGTAAGTTATCATTTTGTATTGATACTGATAAAATGATGTTGACTATGATAAAAAAATGATGACATCGACGTTTTTTAATGTAAAATAAATACATTGAAAGTAATAAATACCTTAACATTGAATAAGATGAAAATGAGATGACGAGATAAATGTTCGCGTCCGTTGAAATGCATAGAAATCTTAGATATTATTTGAAGTGAGACATTACGAGGAGGAACAGTTATGGCTAAAGAAACATTTTATATAACAACCCCAATATACTATCCTAGTGGGAATTTACATATAGGACATGCATATTCTACAGTGGCTGGAGATGTTATTGCAAGATATAAGAGAATGCAAGGATATGATGTTCGTTATTTGACTGGAACGGATGAACACGGTCAAAAAATTCAAGAAAAAGCTCAAAAAGCTGGTAAGACAGAAATTGAATATTTGGATGAGATGATTGCTGGAATTAAACAATTGTGGGCTAAGCTTGAAATTTCAAATGATGATTTTATCAGAACAACTGAAGAACGTCATAAACATGTCGTTGAGCAAGTGTTTGAACGTTTATTAAAGCAAGGTGATATCTATTTAGGTGAATATGAAGGTTGGTATTCTGTTCCGGATGAAACATACTATACAGAGTCACAATTAGTAGACCCACAATACGAAAACGGTAAAATTATTGGTGGCAAAAGTCCAGATTCTGGACACGAAGTTGAACTAGTTAAAGAAGAAAGTTATTTCTTTAATATTAGTAAATATACAGACCGTCTATTAGAATTCTATGACCAAAACCCAGATTTTATACAACCACCATCAAGAAAAAATGAAATGATTAACAACTTCATTAAACCAGGACTTGCTGATTTGGCTGTTTCTCGTACATCATTTAATTGGGGTGTCCATGTTCCGTCTAATCCAAAACATGTTGTTTATGTTTGGATTGATGCGTTAGTTAACTATATTTCAGCATTAGGCTATTTATCAGATGATGAGTCACTATTTAACAAATACTGGCCAGCAGATATTCATTTAATGGCTAAGGAAATTGTGCGATTCCACTCAATTATTTGGCCTATTTTATTGATGGCATTAGACTTACCGTTACCTAAAAAAGTCTTTGCACATGGTTGGATTTTGATGAAAGATGGAAAAATGAGTAAATCTAAAGGTAATGTCGTAGACCCTAATATTTTAATTGATCGCTATGGTTTAGATGCTACACGTTATTATCTAATGCGTGAATTACCATTTGGTTCAGATGGCGTATTTACACCTGAAGCATTTGTTGAGCGTACAAATTTCGATCTAGCAAATGACTTAGGTAACTTAGTAAACCGTACGATTTCTATGGTTAATAAGTACTTTGATGGCGAATTACCAGCGTATCAAGGTCCACTTCATGAATTAGATGAAGAAATGGAAGCTATGGCTTTAGAAACAGTGAAAAGCTACACTGAAAGCATGGAAAGTTTGCAATTTTCTGTGGCATTATCTACGGTATGGAAGTTTATAAGTAGAACGAATAAGTATATTGACGAAACAACGCCTTGGGTATTAGCTAAGGACGATAGCCAAAAAGATATGTTAGGCAATGTAATGGCTCACTTAGTTGAAAATATTCGTTATGCAGCTGTATTATTACGTCCATTCTTAACACATGCGCCGAAAGAGATTTTTGAACAATTGAACATTAACAATCCTCAATTTATGGAATTTAGTAGTTTAGAGCAATATGGTGTGCTTACTGAGTCAATTATGGTTACTGGGCAACCTAAACCTATTTTCCCAAGATTGGATAGCGAAGCGGAAATTGCATATATCAAAGAATCAATGCAACCGCCTGCTACTGAAGAGGAAAAAGAAGAGATTCCTAGCAAACCTCAAATTGATATTAAAGACTTTGATAAAGTTGAAATTAAGGCAGCAACGATTATTAATGCTGAACATGTTAAGAAGTCAGATAAGCTTTTAAAAATTCAAGTAGACTTAGATTCTGAACAAAGACAAATTGTATCAGGAATTGCCAAATTCTATACACCAGATGATATTATTGGTAAAAAAGTAGCAGTTGTTACTAACCTGAAACCAGCTAAATTAATGGGACAAAAATCTGAAGGTATGATATTATCTGCTGAAAAAGATGGTGTATTAACCTTAGTAAGTTTACCAAGTGCAATTCCAAATGGTGCAGTGATTAAATAACTGTATTTTTAAAAATTAGGAGAGATAATTATGTTAATCGATACACATGTCCATTTAAATGATGAGCAATACGATGATGATTTGAGTGAAGTGATTACACGTGCTAGAGAAGCAGGTGTTGATCGTATGTTTGTAGTTGGTTTTAACAAATCGACAATTGAACGCGCGATGAAATTAATCGATGAGTATGATTTTTTATATGGCATTATCGGTTGGCATCCAGTTGATGCAATTGATTTTACAGAAGAACACCTGGAATGGATTGAATCTTTGGCTCAGCATCCAAAAGTGATTGGTATTGGTGAAATGGGATTAGATTATCACTGGGATAAATCTCCTGCAGATGTTCAAAAGGAAGTTTTTAGAAAGCAAATTGCTTTAGCTAAGCGTTTGAAGTTACCAATTATCATTCATAACCGTGAAGCAACTCAAGACTGTATCGATATCTTATTGGAGGAGCATGCTGAAGAGGTAGGCGGGATTATGCATAGCTTTAGTGGTTCTCCAGAAATTGCAGATATTGTAACTAATAAGCTGAATTTTTATATTTCATTAGGAGGACCTGTGACATTTAAAAATGCTAAACAGCCTAAAGAAGTTGCTAAGCATGTGTCAATGGAGCGTTTGCTAGTTGAAACCGATGCACCGTATCTTTCGCCACATCCGTATAGAGGGAAGCGAAATGAACCGGCGAGAGTAACTTTAGTAGCTGAACAAATTGCTGAATTAAAAGGCTTATCTTATGAAGAAGTGTGCGAACAAACAACTAAAAATGCAGAGAAATTGTTTAATTTAAATTCATAAAGTTAAAAGTGAGAAAGATCACCGCCATAAATGTAAACGATGCTATATTCGTTTAATATCCTATGGTTCTTTCTCACTTTTTTAAATTAAAATATCGTGCATGTGGAATACGTGCGATAGAGATGGTTAGAGCTTTGAAATTAAGAATTGTAGGAAGGCGTTTTAAATGAAAATCAATGAGTTTATAGTTGTAGAAGGACGAGATGATACTGAGCGTGTTAAACGAGCTGTTGAATGTGATACGATTGAAACGAATGGTAGTGCCATCAACGAACAAACTTTAGAAGTAATTAGAAATGCTCAACAAAGTCGAGGCGTTATTGTATTAACAGATCCAGATTTCCCAGGAGATAAAATTAGAAGTACAATTACTGAACATGTCAAAGGTGTTAAACATGCGTATATTGATAGAGAAAAAGCTAAAAATAAAAAAGGGAAAATTGGTGTTGAACATGCCGACTTAATTGATATTAAAGAAGCGTTAATGCATGTTAGTTCACCCTTTGATGAAGCTTATGAATCAATTGATAAATCTGTGCTAATAGAGTTGGGGTTAATCGTTGGGAAAGATGCAAGGCGCCGTAGAGAAATTTTAAGTAGAAAATTGCGAATCGGCCATTCCAATGGTAAGCAGTTATTGAAAAAGTTAAATGCATTTGGTTATACCGAAGCGGATGTAAGGCAAGCTTTAGAAGATGAATGAGGAAGTGAAAATGTTGGATAATAAAGATATTGCAACACCATCAAGAACGCGAGCGTTGTTAGATAAATATGGCTTTAATTTTAAAAAAAGTTTAGGACAGAACTTTTTGATAGATGTGAATATCATTAATAATATCATTGATGCAAGTGATATTGATGCACAAACTGGGGTGATTGAAATTGGTCCAGGCATGGGGTCATTGACAGAACAATTGGCTAGACATGCTAAAAGAGTATTGGCATTTGAAATTGATCAACGTTTAATACCTGTATTAAATGATACACTATCACCTTATGATAATGTGACGGTGATTAATGAAGATATTTTAAAAACGAATATTAAAGAAGCTGTTGAAAATCATTTACAAGATTGCGAAAAAATAATGGTTGTTGCAAACCTGCCGTACTATATTACGACGCCAATTTTATTAAATTTAATGCAACAAGATATACCAATTGATGGCTACGTGGTGATGATGCAAAAAGAAGTGGGCGAACGCTTAAATGCTGAAGTAGGTTCAAAAGCATATGGTTCGTTATCAATTGTCGTACAATACTATACAGAGACTAGTAAAGTATTAACGGTACCTAAATCTGTATTTATGCCACCACCTAATGTTGATTCAATAGTTGTAAAACTGATGCAGAGAACTGAACCGTTAGTAACAGTAGATAACGAGGAAGCATTCTTTAAGTTAGCAAAAGCAGCATTTGCACAAAGAAGAAAGACAATTAACAATAACTATCAAAATTATTTTAAAGATGGTAAACAACACAAAGAAGTGATTTTACAATGGTTGGAACAAGCAGGTATTGATCCAAGACGTCGCGGTGAAACGCTATCTATTCAAGATTTTGCTAAATTGTATGAAGAAAAGAAAAAATTCCCTCAATTAGAAAATTAAATGATTGACAAAGCAAAGCACTATTGTTAAAATTTAAATTTTGTTTGACGAAAACGCTGCAAATATGGTATTATGTAACTTGTAGCGAGGTGGAGCAATATGCCAAAATCAATTTTGGACATCAAAAATTCTATTGATTGTCATGTAGGAAATCGTATTGTACTGAAAGCCAATGGAGGCCGTAAGAAAACAATAAAACGTTCTGGAATTTTAAAAGAAACATATCCGTCAGTTTTCATTGTTGAGTTAGATCAAGACAAACACAACTTTGAGAGAGTATCTTATACATACACTGATGTGTTAACTGAAAATGTTCAAGTTTCATTTGAAGAGGATAATCATCACGAATCAATTGCACACTAAATAAGACATATAGAGATGTTAGACGTTTCTTAGTATAAGAAGTAAATATTATGATAATTATTTGAGTGTTGGGCGTTATGTTCAATACTCTTTTTATTTACAAAATGTTTAACACTGATGTTTCGCTTATAGATTTTTCAGTAAATGGATACTTGTATTTATAAACACAAATACAAGTAAATACTAAGTAATTAGATGGAGAAAATTACTTTTTTATTAAAAAAACACTAAAAAACAAATTAAAATGTCAAATATTAATTCTCTTTATGTTAAAATCATCATATTAAGATAACGAAAAGAGGGCGGAAAATGATATATGAAACGGCACCAGCCAAAATTAATTTTACGCTCGATACACTTTTTAAAAGAAATGATGGCTATCATGAGATTGAAATGATAATGACAACAGTTGATTTAAATGATCGTTTAACTTTTCATAAAAGAAAAGATCGAAAGATAGTTGTTGAGATTGAACATAATTATGTGCCTTCTAATCATAAAAATCTCGCATATCGTGCAGCGCAACTATTTATTGAGCAATATCAACTAAAGCAAGGTGTAACAATTTCTATCGATAAAGAAATACCTGTTTCTGCTGGCTTAGCTGGAGGTTCGGCTGATGCAGCAGCAACGTTAAGAGGATTGAATCGACTTTTTGATATAGGGGCGAGTTTGGAAGAATTGGCTCTACTAGGCAGTAAAATCGGGACAGATATTCCGTTTTGTATTTATAATAAAACTGCACTATGTACTGGAAGAGGAGAGAAAATCGAGTTTTTAAATAAACCACCTTCAGCTTGGGTGATTCTTGCTAAACCAAACTTAGGCATATCATCACCAGATATATTTAAGTTGATCAATTTAGATAAGCGTTACGACGTACATACGAAAATGTGTTATGAGGCCTTAGAAAATCGAGATTATCAACAATTATGTCAAAGTTTGTCTAATCGATTAGAGCCAATTTCTGTTTCAAAACACCCACAAATCGATAAATTAAAAAATAATATGTTGAAAAGTGGTGCAGATGGTGCGTTAATGAGTGGAAGCGGACCGACTGTGTATGGGCTAGCACGAAAAGAAAGCCAAGCAAAAAATATTTATAATGCAGTTAACGGTTGTTGTAATGAAGTGTACTTAGTTAGACTATTAGGATAGAAGGGTTGAAAAGATGAGATATAAACGAAGCGAGAGAATTGTTTTTATGACGCAATATTTGATGAACCATCCGAATAAATTGATTCCATTAACTTTTTTTGTGAAAAAATTTAAACAGGCGAAGTCTTCAATAAGTGAAGATGTCCAAATTATAAAAAATACATTCCAAAAAGAAAAGTTAGGTACAGTAATTACTACTGCTGGCGCAAGTGGTGGTGTTACGTATAAACCAATGATGAGTAAAGAAGAGGCGACTGAAGTTGTTAATGAGGTCATTACTCTATTAGAAGAGAAAGAACGTTTGTTACCTGGCGGGTATTTATTTTTATCAGATTTGGTAGGTAATCCATCGCTACTAAACAAAGTTGGTAAGTTAATTGCCAGTATTTACATGGAAGAAAAATTAGATGCTGTTGTTACCATTGCGACAAAAGGTATTTCATTGGCAAATGCGGTTGCTAATATTTTAAATTTACCAGTAGTAGTGATTAGAAAAGACAACAAGGTGACTGAAGGTTCTACAGTTTCAATTAATTACGTTTCAGGATCTTCAAGAAAAATAGAGACAATGGTACTTTCGAAGAGAACTTTAGCAGAAAATTCAAATGTTTTAGTTGTCGATGATTTTATGAGGGCTGGTGGCTCTATTAATGGTGTTATGAATTTAATGAATGAGTTTAAAGCCCATGTAAAAGGGGTATCAGTACTTGTAGAATCAAAAGAAGTTAAACAAAGATTGATTGAAGATTATACTTCCTTAGTGAAATTATCTGATGTAGATGAATATAATCAAGAGTTTAACGTAGAACCTGGCAACAGTTTATCTAAGTTTTCATAAAAGGAGTTTTAGTATTATGAAAATCATTAACACAACAAGATTACCGGAAGCACTTGGACCATATTCGCATGCAACAGTTGTGAATGGTATGGTTTATACTTCTGGTCAGATTCCATTGAATGTTGATGGGGAAATCGTAAGCGCTGATGTTCAAGCACAGACAAAACAAGTTTTAGAAAATTTAAAGGTTGTTTTGGAAGAAGCAGGATCTGATTTGAATTCTGTTGCGAAAGCGACCATTTTCATTAAAGATATGAATGATTTCCAAAAAATAAATGAAGTGTATGGTCAATATTTTAATGAACACAAGCCAGCGCGTAGTTGTGTAGAGGTTGCGCGTTTGCCAAAAGATGTGAAAGTAGAAATTGAATTAGTAAGTAAAATTAAGGAATTATAATTTTCGATTAATATGTTTAATCAAGCTTCTAAATAAAACAGAGAGATATATACTATAGGGGGGCTCACTACATGAAAGTGACAGATGTAAGACTTAGAAAAATACAAACAGATGGACGAATGAAAGCACTCGTTTCCATTACATTAGATGAAGCTTTCGTAATTCATGATTTACGTGTAATTGAAGGAAACTCTGGCTTGTTCGTTGCAATGCCAAGTAAACGTACACCAGATGGTGAATTCCGCGACATCGCGCATCCTATTAATTCAGATATGAGACAAGAAATTCAAGATGCAGTGATGAAAGTATATGATGAAACAGATGAAGTAGTACCAGATAAAAACGCTACATCAGAAGATTCAGAAGAAGCTTAATCAATTTTATATTTAGCGATGTAATACATTTGCAATAAGTTGATTTGATACTGTCGATAAAGCATAAAGCTTTGTCGGCAGTTTTTTTAGTTTGTATTAATGTTTTTTTATTTTTAATGAAAGGCTAATAAATATATACGTTAACAGATTATGATGATATGAAAATTATTGATTCATTGCTGATAAAAATTGTGTTTGAATGATGCTCGTATTTTTGAAGTAAGAAAAAAGTTGTTTTTAAAATTACAACGAATTAAAAACAATGCCTTTTATATGTTGAAAGAGTATTGCAGATTAAATTATAATAATGACGAAGTGTAAAATTTAATGGGGGTTAATGTTCATGCGAAGACACGCGATAATTTTGGCAGCAGGTAAAGGCACAAGAATGAAATCTAAAAAGTATAAAGTGCTACACGAGGTTGCTGGGAAACCTATGGTCGAACATGTATTGGAAAGTGTGAAAGGCTCTGGTGTCGATCAAGTTGTAACCATCGTAGGACATGGTGCTGAAAGTGTAAAAGGACATTTAGGCGAGCGTTCTTTATACAGTTTTCAAGAGGAACAACTCGGTACTGCGCATGCAGTGCAAATGGCGAAATCACACTTAGAAGACAAGGAAGGTACGACGATCGTTGTATGTGGTGACACACCGCTCATCACAAAGGAAACATTAGAAACATTGATTGCGCATCATGAGGATGCTAATGCTCAAGCAACTGTATTATCTGCATCGATTCAACAACCATATGGATACGGAAGAATCGTTCGAAATGCGTCAGGTCGTTTAGAACGCATAGTTGAAGAGAAAGATGCAACGCAAGCTGAAAAGGATATTAATGAAATTAGTTCAGGTATTTTTGCGTTTAATAATAAAACGTTGTTTGAAAAATTAACACAAGTGAAAAATGATAATGCGCAAGGTGAATATTACCTCCCTGATGTATTGTCGTTAATTTTAAATGATGGCGGCATCGTAGAAGTCTATCGTACCAATGATGTTGAAGAAATCATGGGTGTAAATGATCGTGTAATGCTTAGTCAGGCTGAGAAGGCGATGCAACGTCGTACGAATCATTATCACATGCTAAATGGTGTGACAATCATCGATCCTGACAGCACTTATATTGGTCCAGACGTTACAATTGGTAGTGATACAGTCATTGAACCAGGCGTACGAATTAATGGTCGTACAGAAATTGGCGAAGATGTTGTTATTGGTCAGTACTCTGAAATTAACAATAGTACGATTGAAAATGGTGCATGTATTCAACAGTCTGTTGTTAATGATGCTAGCGTAGGAGCGAATACTAAGGTCGGACCGTTTGCGCAATTGAGACCAGGCGCGCAATTAGGTGCAGATGTTAAGGTTGGAAATTTTGTAGAAATTAAAAAAGCAGATCTTAAAGATGGTGCCAAGGTTTCACATTTAAGTTATATTGGCGATGCTGTAATTGGTGAACGTACTAATATTGGTTGCGGAACGATTACAGTTAACTATGATGGTGAAAATAAATTTAAAACTATCGTCGGCAAAGATTCATTTGTAGGTTGCAATGTTAATTTAGTAGCACCTGTAACAATTGGTGATGATGTATTGGTGGCAGCTGGTTCCACAATCACAGATGACGTACCAAATGACAGTTTAGCTGTGGCAAGAGCAAGACAAACAACAAAAGAAGGATATAGGAAATAATCATTTACGTATTTAAAATGACTAGGATAAAAGGATAATCCTATGTAATATTAATGTAATCTTTATGATTTAATGATTCACATAGTAATGGAGTTACATTTTATATATAATAGTAATTGCGTAAGTAAATAATTGGAGGACTATAAATGTTAAATAATGAATATAAGAATTCGTCATTAAAGATTTTTTCATTGAAAGGAAACGAAGCATTAGCGCAAGAAGTTGCTGACCAAGTAGGAATTGAACTAGGTAAATGTTCAGTTAAACGTTTTAGTGATGGAGAAATTCAAATTAATATCGAAGAGAGTATTCGTGGTTGTGACGTATTTATTATTCAACCAACATCATATCCTGTGAATCTACATTTAATGGAATTATTAATTATGATTGACGCTTGTAAACGTGCTTCTGCAGCAACAATCAATATTGTAGTGCCATATTATGGATATGCAAGACAAGATAGAAAAGCCCGTAGCCGTGAGCCAATCACAGCTAAATTAGTTGCAAACTTAATCGAAACAGCTGGCGCAACTCGTATGATTGCGTTAGACTTACATGCACCACAAATTCAAGGATTCTTTGATATTCCAATTGACCACTTAATGGGTGTGCCAATTCTTGCTAAACATTTCAAAGATGATCCGAATATTAACCCAGAAGAATGTGTCGTTGTTTCACCAGACCATGGCGGTGTTACACGTGCACGTAAATTAGCTGACATTTTAAAAACTCCAATTGCAATTATAGATAAACGTCGTCCTAGACCAAATGTTGCTGAAGTGATGAACATTGTTGGTGAGATTGAAGGACGTACGGCAATTATTATTGACGATATTATTGATACAGCAGGTACAATCACTTTAGCTGCACAAGCATTAAAAGATAAAGGTGCTAAAGAAGTATATGCTTGTTGTACACACCCTGTTTTATCAGGACCGGCTAAAGAACGTATCGAAAATTCTGCTATAAAAGAATTAATCGTAACAAACTCAATTCATTTAGATGAAGACCGCAAACCATCTAACACTAAAGAATTATCTGTTGCTGGTTTAATCGCACAAGCTATCATTCGTGTATACGAAAGAGAATCAGTTAGCGTATTATTTGACTAATATTTAAAAGGCGTTTGACGAACATATTCCAAACGTGTATAATAGTTTCGTTCGTGATTATACGAATAAATAAACACTTGCAAGCAACGATGATGTTGATGGGTAAGTGAGGTGCTCGTTTTGAGCAAAAATGAAAGGTGGAAATGAGAATGGCTTCATTAAAGTCAATCATCCGTCAAGGTAAACAAACACGTTCAGATCTTAAACAATTAAGAAAATCTGGTAAAGTACCAGCAGTAGTATACGGTTACGGTACTAAAAACGTGTCAGTTAAAGTTGATGAAGTAGAATTCATCAAAGTTATCCGTGAAGTAGGTCGTAACGGTGTTATCGAATTAGGCGTTGGTTCTAAAACTATCAAAGTTATGGTTGCAGACTACCAATTCGATCCACTTAAAAACCAAATTACTCACATTGACTTCTTAGCAATCAATATGAGTGAAGAACGTACTGTTGAAGTACCAGTTCAATTAGTTGGTGAAGCAGTAGGCGCTAAAGAAGGCGGCGTAGTTGAACAACCATTATTCAACTTAGAAGTAACTGCTACTCCAGACAATATTCCAGAAGCAATCGAAGTAGACATTACTGAATTAAACATTAACGACAGCTTAACTGTTGCTGATGTTAAAGTAACTGGCGACTTCAAAATCGAAAACGATTCAGCTGAATCAGTAGTAACAGTAGTTGCTCCAACTGAAGAACCAACTGAAGAAGAAATCGAAGCTATGGAAGGCGAACAACAAACTGAAGAACCAGAAGTTGTTGGCGAAAGCAAAGAAGACGAAGAAAAAACTGAAGAGTAATTTTAATCTGTTACATTAAAGTTTTTATACTTTGTTTAACAAGCACTGTGCTTATTTTAATATAAGCATGGTGCTTTTTGTGTTATTATAAAGCTTAATTAAACTTTATTGCTTTGTAATAAAGTTTAATTAATTTTAGTGAGTAAAAGACATTAAACTCAACAATGATACATCATAAAAATTTTAATGTACTCGATTTTAAAATACATACTTACTAAGCTAAAGAATAATGATAATTGATGGCAATGGCGGAAAATAGATGTTGTCATTATAATAATAAATGAAACAATTATGTTGGAGGTAAACACGCATGAAATGTATTGTAGGTCTAGGTAATATAGGTAAACGTTTTGAACTTACAAGACATAATATCGGCTTTGAAGTCGTTGATTATATTTTAGAGAAAAATAATTTTTCATTAGATAAACAAAAGTTTAAAGGTGCATATACAATTGAACGAATGAACGGCGATAAAGTGTTATTTATCGAACCAATGACAATGATGAATTTGTCAGGAGAAGCAGTTGCACCGATTATGGATTATTACAATGTTAATCCAGAAGATTTAATTGTCTTATATGATGATTTAGATTTAGAACAAGGACAAGTTCGCTTAAGACAAAAAGGAAGTGCGGGCGGTCACAATGGTATGAAATCAATTATTAAAATGCTTGGTACAGACCAATTTAAACGTATTCGTATTGGTGTGGGAAGACCAACGAATGGTATGACGGTACCTGATTATGTTTTACAACGCTTTTCAAATGATGAAATGGTAACGATGGAAAAAGTTATCGAACACGCAGCACGCGCAATTGAAAAGTTTGTTGAAACATCACGATTTGACCATGTTATGAATGAATTTAATGGTGAAGTGAAATAATGACAATATTGACAACGCTTATAAAAGAAGATAATCATTTTCAAGACCTTAATCAGGTATTTGGACAAGCAAACACACTAGTAACTGGTCTTTCCCCGTCAGCTAAAGTGACGATGATTGCTGAAAAATATGCACAAAGTAATCAACAGTTATTATTAATTACCAATAATTTATACCAAGCAGATAAATTAGAAACAGATTTACTTCAATTTATAGATGCTGAAGAATTGTATAAGTATCCTGTGCAAGATATTATGACCGAAGAGTTTTCAACACAAAGCCCTCAACTGATGAGTGAACGTATTAGAACTTTAACTGCGTTAGCTCAAGGTAAGAAAGGGTTATTTATCGTTCCTTTAAATGGTTTGAAAAAGTGGTTAACTCCTGTTGAAATGTGGCAAAATCACCAAATGACATTGCGTGTTGGTGAGGATATCGATGTGGACCAATTTCTTAACAAATTAGTTAATATGGGGTACAAACGGGAATCCGTGGTATCGCATATTGGTGAATTCTCATTGCGAGGAGGTATTATCGATATCTTTCCGCTAATTGGGGAACCAATCAGAATTGAGCTATTTGATACCAAAATTGATTCTATTCGGGATTTTGATGTTGAAACGCAGCGTTCCAAAGATAATGTTGAAGAAGTCGATATCACAACTGCAAGTGATTATATCATTACTGAAGAAGTGATCAGCCATCTTAAAGAAGAGTTAAAAACTGCATATGAAAATACAAGACCCAAAATAGATAAATCAGTGCGCAATGATTTGAAAGAAACGTATGAAAGCTTTAAATTATTCGAAAGTACATACTTTGATCATCAAATACTACGTCGCTTAGTAGCGTTTATGTATGAAACACCTTCGACAATTATTGAGTATTTCCAAAAAGATGCAATCATTGCAGTTGATGAATTTAATCGTATTAAAGAAACTGAAGAAAGTTTAACAGTAGAGTCTGATTCGTTTATTAGCAATATTATTGAAAGTGGTAATGGATTTATAGGACAAAGTTTTATAAAATATGATGATTTTGAAACATTGATTGAAGGCTATCCTGTCACTTATTTTTCATTATTCGCTACAACAATGCCGATAAAACTAAATCATATTATTAAATTTTCATGTAAACCTGTCCAACAATTTTATGGGCAATATGACATTATGCGTTCTGAATTTCAACGATATGTTAATCAAAACTATCATATCGTGGTTTTGGTCGAAACCGAAACTAAAGTTGAACGTATGCAAGCGATGTTAAGTGAAATGCATATTCCATCAATAACAAAATTGCATCGCTCAATGTCATCGGGACAAGCAGTGATTATTGAGGGCAGTTTATCTGAAGGATTTGAACTACCTGATATGGGATTAGTTGTCATTACTGAGCGTGAGCTTTTTAAATCAAAACAGAAAAAGCAACGAAAACGTACGAAAGCTATCTCAAATGCTGAAAAAATTAAGTCTTACCAAGATTTAAATGTGGGAGATTATATTGTTCATGTGCATCATGGTGTTGGTAGATATTTAGGTGTTGAGACGCTCGAAGTGGGGCAAACGCATCGTGATTATATTAAATTGCAATATAAAGGTACGGATCAACTATTTGTTCCAGTAGATCAAATGGATCAAGTTCAAAAATATGTAGCTTCGGAAGATAAGACGCCAAAATTAAATAAACTCGGTGGCAGTGAATGGAAAAAAACAAAAGCTAAAGTTCAACAAAGTGTTGAAGATATTGCTGAAGAGTTGATTGATTTATATAAAGAAAGAGAAATGGCAGAAGGTTATCAATATGGGGAAGACACAGCTGAGCAAACAACATTTGAATTAGATTTTCCATATGAACTTACGCCTGACCAAGCTAAATCTATCGATGAAATTAAAGATGACATGCAAAAATCGCGTCCAATGGATCGCTTGCTATGTGGTGATGTTGGTTATGGTAAAACTGAAGTTGCAGTGAGAGCAGCATTCAAAGCTGTAATGGAAGGAAAGCAGGTTGCATTTTTAGTTCCTACAACTATTTTAGCTCAGCAACATTATGAGACGTTAATTGAGCGTATGCAAGATTTTCCTGTTGAAATTCAATTAATGAGTCGTTTTAGAACGCCTAAAGAGATAAAACAAACTAAGGAAGGACTTAAAACTGGATTTGTTGACATAGTTGTTGGTACACACAAATTACTTAGTAAAGATATACAGTATAAAGATTTAGGGCTGTTGATTGTAGATGAAGAACAACGATTTGGTGTACGCCATAAAGAGCGTATTAAAACATTAAAACATAATGTAGATGTACTAACATTGACTGCAACCCCAATACCTAGAACATTGCATATGAGTATGCTAGGTGTGCGCGATTTGTCAGTGATTGAAACGCCGCCAGAAAATCGTTTCCCAGTTCAAACATATGTATTAGAACAGAACATGAGTTTTATCAAAGAAGCTTTAGAAAGAGAACTATCCCGTGATGGCCAAGTGTTTTATCTTTATAATAAAGTGCAATCCATTTATGAAAAACGAGAACAACTCCAGATGTTAATGCCAGATGCTAACATTGCAGTTGCTCATGGACAAATGACAGAGCGCGATTTAGAAGAAACGATGTTAAGTTTTATCAATAATGAATATGATATTTTAGTAACGACGACGATTATTGAAACAGGTGTCGATGTCCCAAATGCAAATACTTTGATCATTGAAGATGCAGATCGCTTTGGATTGAGTCAGTTGTATCAATTAAGAGGTCGTGTTGGTCGTTCAAGTCGTATTGGTTATGCATACTTCTTACATCCAGCAAATAAGGTACTAACTGAGACTGCAGAAGATCGATTACAAGCGATTAAAGAATTTACGGAGTTAGGCTCAGGATTTAAGATTGCGATGCGTGATTTGAACATTCGTGGTGCTGGTAATTTGTTAGGTAAACAACAGCACGGCTTTATTGATACAGTTGGATTTGATTTGTACAGTCAAATGTTAGAAGAAGCTGTAAATGAAAAACGTGGTATTAAGGAACCAGAATCTGAGGTGCCAGAAGTCGAAGTTGATTTAAACTTGGATGCATATTTGCCGACAGAATATATTGCAAATGAACAAGCTAAAATAGAAATTTATAAAAAGCTACGAAAAACTGAAACATTTGATCAAATTATCGACATTAAAGATGAATTAATTGATCGTTTTAATGATTATCCTGTTGAAGTAGCACGTTTGCTTGATATAGTGGAAATAAAAGTACACGCATTACATTCAGGTATCACGTTGATTAAAGATAAAGGGAAAATAATTGATATTCATTTATCTGTAAAAGCCACTGAAAATATTGATGGCGAAGTGCTGTTCAAAGCAACACAACCTTTAGGTAGAACAATGAAGGTTGGTGTTCAAAATAATGCAATGACAATTACTTTAACGAAACAAAATCAATGGCTTGATAGTTTGAAGTTTTTAGTTAAGTGCATTGAAGAAAGTATGAGAATCAGTGATGAAGCATAAAGAAGCATTTAATGGCGTTGTCGTGTTAACTGCTGCATTAATTGTCATTAAAATTCTGAGTGCTGTATATCGAATTCCATATCAAAATATATTAGGTGATACAGGTTTGTATGCATATCAACAAGTGTATCCAATTGTAGCATTAGGAATGATATTATCGATGAATGCCATTCCTAGTGCAATTACACAAAATATAGGGAAGTATCATAGTGACGAAGCATATGCAAAAGCGGTCGCTTATATACAATTAGTTGGTATATTATTATTTATTGCTATTTTTGTGTTTGCGAACAATATTGCACATATGATGGGTGATAGCCATTTAACACCAATGATTCAAGCAGCAAGTTTAAGCTTTATATTTATAGGTATGCTTGGCGTGTTAAGAGGTTATTATCAATCTGCAAATAATATGACAGTTCCGGCTATTTCCCAGGTTATAGAACAAGTTATACGAGTAGGTATTATCATTGTTACTATTGTTATTTTTGTAGACAGAGGTTGGACGATATATGAAGCGGGAACAATTGCTATTTTAGCATCAACGATAGGTTTTTTAGGTTCTTCAATTTATTTAGTAGCGCACCGACCTTTTAAGTTTAAAATGGTAAATAACACTGCAAAGATTGTTTGGAAACAGTTCGCACTTTCGGTTTTGATTTTCGCTATCAGTCAATTAATCGTAATTTTATGGCAAGTGATTGATAGTGTTACTATTATTAAGTCACTTCAAGCGATACGCGTGCCATTCGATGTTGCCATAACTGAAAAAGGAGTCTATGACCGTGGTGCATCATTTATTCAGATGGGATTGATTGTAACTACAACATTTAGTTTTGCGCTCATTCCTCTGTTAAGTGACGCAATCAAAATGAATAATCAGGTACTTATGAATCGTTATGCAAATGCGTCATTAAAGATTACGATTTTAATAAGTACAGCAGCGGGAATAGGATTAATTAATTTATTGCCTTTAATGAACGGTGTGTTTTTTAAGACGAATGATTTAACCTTAACGTTAAGTGTTTATATGATTACGGTCATTTGTGTATCGTTAATTATGATGGATATGGCTTTATTACAAGCGCAACATGCTGTGAGACCTATTTTTGTTGGTATGACGGCAGGATTGGTTATTAAATTTATACTTAATATCATTTTGATTCGTTTAAGTGGCATTATTGGTGCGAGCATTAGTACTGTTGTATCATTAATTATATTCGGTACGATTATCCATATTGCTGTCACGAGAAAATACCACTTACATGCGATGAGACGATTTTTTATCAATGTTGTTTTAGGTATGGTATTTATGTCGATTGTTGTTCAATGCGTGTTAAACATAGTGACAACACACGGTAGATTCACTGGACTCATTGAATTATTATGTGCAGCAGTATTAGGTATCATTGCATTGTTTTTCTATATTTTTAGATTTAATGTTTTGACATATAAAGAGTTAACTTATTTACCATTTGGTTCAAAGTTGTATCAAATTAAGAAAGGAAGACGTTGATGGCACATACCATTACGATTGTTGGCTTAGGAAACTATGGCATTGATGATTTGCCGCTAGGGATATATAAATTTTTAAAGACACAAGATAAAGTTTATGCAAGAACGTTAGATCATCCAGTTATAGAATCATTGCAAGATGAATTAACATTTCAGAGTTTTGACCATGTTTATGAAGCACATGACCAATTTGAAGATGTCTATAATGATATTGTGGCGCAATTGGTTGAAGCTGCTAATGAAAAAGATATTGTCTATGCGGTTCCGGGTCATCCTAGAGTTGCTGAGACAACTACAGTGAAATTACTGGCTTTAGCAAAGGACAATACTGATATAGATGTGAAAGTTTTAGGTGGTAAAAGCTTTATTGATGATGTGTTTGAAGCAGTTAATGTAGATCCAAATGATGGCTTCACACTGTTAGATGCGACATCATTACAAGAAGTAACACTTAATGTTAGAACGCATACATTGATTACACAAGTTTATAGTGCAATGGTTGCTGCTAATTTGAAAATCACTTTAATGGAACGATATCCTGATGATTACCCTGTTCAAATTGTCACTGGTGCACGAAGCGATGGTGCGGATAACGTTGTGACATGCCCATTATATGAATTGGATCATGATGAAAATGCATTCAATAATTTGACGAGTGTATTCGTACCAAAAATCATAACATCGACATATTTGTATCATGACTTTGATTTTGCAACGGAAGTGATTGATACTTTAGTTGATGAAGATAAAGGTTGTCCATGGGATAAAGTGCAAACGCATGAAACGCTTAAGCGTTATTTACTTGAAGAAACATTTGAATTGTTCGAAGCTATTGACAATGAAGATGATTGGCATATGATTGAAGAGCTAGGAGATATTTTATTACAAGTGTTATTGCATACTAGTATTGGTAAAAAAGAAGGGTATATCGACATTAAAGAAGTGATTACAAGTCTTAATGCTAAAATGATTCGTAGACACCCACACATATTTGGTGATGCCAATGCTGAAACTATCGATGACTTAAAAGAAATTTGGTCTAAGGCGAAAGATGCTGAAGGTAAACAGCCAAGAGTTAAATTTGAAAAAGTATTTGCAGAGCATTTTTTAAATTTATATGAGAAGACGAAGGATAAGTCATTTGATGAGGCCTCGTTAAAGCAGTGGCTAGAAAAAGGGGAGAGTAATACATGAGATTAGATAAATATTTAAAAGTATCACGGTTAATAAAGCGACGTACGCTAGCAAAAGAAGTAAGTGATCAAGGTAGAATTACAATAAATGGTAATGTTGCTAAAGCTGGATCGGATGTTAAAGTTGAAGATGTGCTGACGATTCGCTTTGGTCAAAAATTAGTAACAGTTAAAGTAACTGCATTAAATGAACATGCATCTAAAGATAACGCGAAGGGCATGTATGAAATCATTGAAGAGCGTCGACTTGAAGAAGCGTAAATTGGAGGTGACAAGCAATGAAAAATAAAGTAGAACATATAGAAAATCAGTACACGTCGCAAGAGAATAAGAAAAAACAACGTCAAAAAATGAAAATGCGTGTTGTTCGTAGGCGTATTACAGTATTTGCGGGCGTATTACTTGCGATAATTGTTGTTTTATCAATCTTGCTTGTTGTCCAAAAACATCGCAATGATATCGATGCACAGGAGCGAAAAGCGAAAGAAGCACAGTTTCAAAAGCAACAAAATGAAGAAATTGCGTTAAAAGAAAAGTTGAATAATCTGAATGACAAAGATTATATTGAAAAAATTGCGCGTGATGATTATTACTTAAGCAACAAAGGTGAAGTGATTTTTAGGTTGCCAGAAGACAAAGATTCGTCTAGCTCAAAATCTTCGAAAAAATAAATCCAAATTGATTCAAAATTATCCGAGTATAGACATTGTGAAAAAATCCAAACAAGGATATAATAAGGGAAAATCGAATCAAATCGGGAGGATTTATTTAACATATGTCAATCGAAGTTGGAAATAAGCTTAAAGGTAAAGTCACTGGTATTAAAAAGTTTGGTGCATTCGTAGAATTACCTGAAGGAAAAAGTGGTTTAGTTCACATTAGTGAAGTCGCAGATAATTATGTTGAAAACGTAGAAGAGCACCTTTCTGTTGGTGATGAAGTAGACGTAAAAGTATTATCTATTGCTGATGATGGAAAAATTAGTCTTTCAATTAAGAAAGCTAAAGACCGTCCACGTAGACAACATACGAGTAAACCAAGTCATCAAAAACCAGTGCAAAAAGCCGAAGATTTTGAAAAGAAATTAAGCAATTTCTTAAAAGATAGTGAAGATAAATTAACTTCAATCAAACGTCAAACAGAATCTAGACGCGGTGGCAAAGGTTCAAGACGTTAATTAAAATAAATAAAGACTGTTTCGATAAGGAATATATTTAGAATGATGCGTATCGAATAATCGATTGCAGCGTTAGACAATCTAAGACTGTTTCTTAAATAAGGAGCAGTCTCTTTTATTTGTAATGATATAACTAAGACTTATACCATTTTTGAAAATTGTAAAAGTGAGGTGATGTTATGCAGTTAAATAGTAATGGTTGGCATGTTGATGACCATATTGTTGTCGCTGTTTCTACAGGTATTGATAGTATGTGTTTATTGTATCAACTACTAAATGATTATAAAGATAGTTATAGAAAACTAACATGCTTACATGTCAATCATGGCGTTAGGTCAGCTTCAATCGAGGAAGCCAGATTTTTAGAAGTATACTGCGAACGTCATCACATCGATTTACATATCAAAAAGTTAGATTTGTCGCATAGTCTCGACCGAAATAACAGCATTCAGAATGAAGCTCGAATTAAACGTTACGAATGGTTTGATGAAATGATGAATGTATTAGAAGCGGATGTATTGCTAACGGCGCATCATTTGGACGATCAATTAGAAACTATTATGTATCGTATTTTTAATGGGAAATCAACGCGTAATAAACTAGGATTTGATGAGTTATCGAAGCGAAAAGGTTATCAGATTTATCGACCACTTTTAGCTGTCTCTAAAAAAGAAATAAAACAATTCCAAGAGAGATATCATATTCCATATTTTGAAGATGAATCTAATAAAGATAACAAATATGTTAGAAATGATATTCGTAATAGAATTATTCCAGCTATTGATGAAAATAATCAACTTAAAGCATCGCATTTATTAAAATTAAAACAATGGCATGATGAACAATATGATATTTTGCAATATTCAGCTAAACAATTTATTCAAGAATTTGTGAAGTTTGATGAACAGTCAAAATATTTAGAGGTTTCTAGACAAGCTTTTAATAACTTACCAAACTCATTAAAGATGGTTGTGTTGGATTGCCTACTATCAAAGTATTATGAGTTGTTTAATATTAGTGCTAAAACATACGAAGAGTGGTTTAAACAATTTAGTAGTAAGAAAGCACAATTCAGTATTAATCTCACGGATAAATGGATAATTCAAATTGCATATGGTAAATTAATAATAATGGCTAAAAATAATGGCGATACATATTTTAGAGTTCAAACTATTGAAAAGCCAGGTAATTATATTTTTAACAAATATCGATTAGAGATACATTCTAATTTACCAAAATGTTTATTTCCGCTTACAGTGAGAACACGACAAAGTGGCGATACATTTAAACTGAATGGGCGCGATGGTTATAAGAAAGTGAATCGCCTGTTTATAGATTGTAAAGTGCAACAGTGGGTTCGGGATCAAATGCCAATCGTATTGGATAAACAACAGCGCATTATTGCGGTAGGAGATTTATATCAACAACAAACAATAAAACAATGGATTATAATTAGTAAAAATGGAGATGAATAGCGTTATGCATAATGATTTGAAAGAAGTATTGTTAACTGAAGAAGATATTCAAAATATCTGTAAGGAATTGGGAGCACAATTAACAAAGGATTATCAAGGTAAACCATTAGTATGCGTGGGTATCTTAAAAGGCTCAGCAATGTTTATGTCAGATTTAATTAAACGAATTGATACCCATTTATCAATTGATTTCATGGATGTTTCTAGTTATCACGGAGGCACTGAGTCAACTGGTGAAGTTCAAATCATTAAAGATTTAGGTTCTTCTATTGAAAATAAAGACGTATTAATTATTGAAGATATCTTAGAGACTGGTACTACACTTAAGTCAATTACTGAATTATTACAATCTAGAAAAGTTAATTCATTAGAAATAGTTACTTTATTAGATAAACCAAACCGTCGTAAAGCGGACATTGAAGCTAAGTATGTAGGTAAAAAAATACCAGATGAATTTGTTGTTGGTTACGGTTTAGATTATCGTGAATTATACCGAAACTTACCATATATCGGTACGTTAAAACCTGAAGTGTATTCAAATTAATTTTTTAATCAATTTCAGTTATTATTACTATGCGTTTGAGAAATAATAGTGTAGACTCAAAAATATGAAAAATGTATTTCATATATATTTAATTTTAGACAAGACATATGTCTTGAAAAGTTGAAAAATATAGAGATTGATAAAACTAATACGGGTGTGAATGACATTGATGTTAAGCTCAATTACTAGCTTATAAAACATGTCATATGTTACAATTTTTGTTAGTTTTATTATGGGAAGTAGGAGGAAATGACGCATGCAGAAAGCTTTTCGCAATGTGCTAGTTATCGTAATAATAGGCGTTATTATTTTTGGTCTATTTTCATATTTAAACGGTAATGGAAATATGCCGAAACAGCTTACATATAATCAATTTACTGAGAAGTTGGAAAAAGGTGACCTTAAAACTTTAGAAATCCAACCACAACAAAATGTCTATATGGTAAGTGGTAAAACGAAAAATGATGAAGACTATTCATCAACTATTTTATATAACAACGAAAAAGAATTACAAAAAATTACTGATGCTGCTAAAAAGCAAAACGGTGTAAAATTAACGATTAAAGAAGAAGAAAAACAAAGTGTCTTTGTGAGTATACTTTCAACATTAATTCCAGTTGTAGTCATAGCGTTATTATTTATTTTCTTCCTAAGCCAAGCACAAGGTGGCGGTAGTGGCGGTCGTATGATGAACTTTGGTAAATCTAAAGCAAAAATGTACGATAATAATAAACGTCGTGTTCGTTTCTCTGATGTAGCAGGGGCAGATGAAGAAAAACAAGAATTAATTGAAATTGTTGATTTCTTGAAAGATAATAAAAAATTCAAAGAAATGGGATCTAGGATTCCTAAAGGTGTCTTACTTGTTGGACCTCCAGGTACTGGTAAAACATTACTTGCTAGAGCGGTTGCAGGTGAAGCTGGCGCACCATTCTTCTCTATTAGTGGTTCAGACTTTGTAGAGATGTTTGTTGGTGTTGGTGCGAGCCGTGTTCGTGACTTATTCGATAATGCTAAGAAAAACGCGCCTTGTATCATCTTTATCGATGAGATTGATGCTGTTGGTCGTCAACGTGGTGCAGGTGTTGGTGGCGGTCATGATGAACGTGAACAAACCCTAAACCAATTATTAGTTGAAATGGATGGTTTCGGTGAAAATGAAGGTATCATTATGATAGCTGCTACAAACCGTCCTGATATCCTTGACCCAGCCTTATTACGTCCAGGTCGTTTTGATAGACAAATTCAAGTTGGTCGTCCAGATGTGAAAGGCCGTGAAGCAATTCTTCATGTTCATGCTAAAAACAAACCACTTGATGAAACGGTTGATTTAAAAGCAATTTCACAACGTACACCTGGTTTCTCAGGTGCTGATTTAGAGAACTTATTAAATGAAGCATCTTTAATTGCTGTACGTGAAGGTAAAAAGAAAATTGACATGAGAGATATCGAAGAGGCAACGGATAGAGTTATAGCCGGACCTGCTAAGAAATCTCGAGTTATTTCTAAGAAAGAACGTAATATTGTTGCTCATCACGAAGCTGGTCATACAATTATCGGTATGGTACTTGATGAGGCAGAAGTAGTGCATAAAGTTACTATTGTTCCACGTGGACAAGCAGGTGGTTATGCAATGATGCTACCTAAACAAGATCGTTTCTTAATGACTGAACAAGAGTTATTAGATAAAATCTGTGGTTTACTTGGTGGACGTGTATCAGAAGATATTAACTTTAACGAAGTATCAACAGGTGCTTCAAATGACTTCGAACGTGCAACACAAATCGCACGCTCAATGGTTACGCAATATGGTATGAGTAAAAAATTAGGACCATTACAGTTCGGTCATAGCAATGGTCAAGTATTCTTAGGTAAAGATATGCAAGGTGAGCCTAATTATTCAAGCCAAATCGCATATGAAATTGATAAAGAAGTTCAACGAATCGTTAAAGAACAATACGAACGTTGTAAACAAATTTTATTAGAGCACAAAGAACAATTAATTTTAATTGCTGAAACATTATTAACAGAAGAAACATTAGTTGCTGAACAAATTCAATCATTATTCTACGAAGGTAAATTACCTGAAATTGATTATGATGCAGCTAAAGTTGTTAAAGATGAAGATTCTGAATTTAATGATGGTAAATTCGGTAAATCTTATGAAGAGATTCGTAAAGAGCAATTAGAAGATGGACAACGTGACGAAAGTGAAGATCGTAAAGAAGAAAAAGATATTGCTGAGGATAAAAAAGAAGCTGATAAATCTGATGAAAAAGATGAACCAGCACATCGACAAGCCCCAAATATCGAAAAACCTTACGATCCAAATCACCCAGACAATAAATAATCGATTATATTCAGTACCTCTTTCTATGATAAAGTTATAGAAAGAGGTACTTTTATCGTTTTTGAAAATACGTATTAGATTTTAAGTCGTTGAATTGTTATAGCAGAAAATAATTGTAAAACAAGTTACTTCATTATTTAGAATGATGGGTGTAGAATAAGTACAATTGTTGCATTTTATGAAGTAAAGTAATTTTTTAAATATAGAGTAATAGAGGAGATTGAAATAATGACACACGATTATATTGTTAAAGCATTAGCATTTGATGGAGAGGTTAGGGCTTATGCTGCTTTGACAACTGAAACTGTTCAAGAAGCACAAACGAGACATTATACATGGCCGACAGCATCTGCTGCAATGGGAAGAACAATGACAGCAACAGCTATGATGGGCGCAATGTTGAAAGGTGATCAAAAATTAACTGTCACTGTAGATGGCCAAGGACCTATTGGACGAATTATTGCCGATGCAAATGCTAAAGGCGAGGTGCGTGCTTATGTAGACCATCCACAAACTCATTTTCCATTAAATGAGCAAGGTAAACTTGATGTAAGACGAGCAGTAGGGACAAATGGATCTATTATGGTTGTTAAAGACGTTGGAATGAAAGACTATTTCTCTGGAGCAAGTCCAATTGTTTCAGGAGAACTTGGTGAAGATTTTACTTATTATTATGCTACAAGTGAACAAACACCTTCATCGGTAGGTCTTGGTGTATTGGTAAATCCTGATAATACGATTAAAGCAGCAGGAGGATTTATCATTCAAGTTATGCCAGGTGCCAAAGATGAAACAATTTCAAAATTAGAAAAAGCAATTAGTGAAATGACACCAGTTTCTAAATTAATTGAACAAGGATTAACGCCAGAAGGATTACTAAACGAAATCTTAGGTGAAGACCATGTGCAAATTTTAGAGAAAATGCCTGTTCAATTTGAATGTAATTGTAGTCATGAGAAATTTTTAAATGCTATTAAAGGATTGGGCGAGGCTGAGATTCAAAATATGATTAAAGAAGATCATGGTGCTGAAGCAGTATGTCATTTCTGTGGAAATAAATATAAATATACTGAAGAAGAATTAAACGTGTTGCTAGAAAGTTTAGCGTAATTTAATTTAAATCAATACGCTAAAATGTTTATTTTTAGCGGTTTAGTGAAATGTAGAACTAAATAGTTGTATAATCCTTAGTGATTTTGTTTGCTTTCTAGAATTTATTTGATAAAATAATTCTATATCCGATAAATAAACTAAGATTTCAACAACTAACTAAAAAGGAGTGTTCTTAATGGCACAAAAACCAGTAGATAATATTACTCAAATTATTGGCGGTACACCGGTAGTCAAATTGAGAAATGTAGTAGATGACAATGCAGCAGATGTTTATGTAAAATTGGAATATCAAAATCCAGGTGGTTCTGTAAAGGATAGAATTGCTTTAGCAATGATTGAAAAAGCAGAGCGAGAAGGCAAAATTAAACCTGGCGATACAATTGTAGAACCAACAAGTGGTAATACAGGTATCGGTTTAGCATTTGTATGTGCTGCTAAAGGATATAAAGCAGTATTTACTATGCCCGAAACAATGAGCCAAGAGCGTCGTAATTTATTAAAAGCATACGGTGCGGAATTAGTTTTAACGCCTGGATCAGAAGCGATGAAAGGTGCAATTAAAAAAGCTAAAGAATTGAAAGAAGAACATGGTTACTTCGAGCCACAACAATTTGAAAACCCTGCGAACCCTGAAGTTCATGAGTTAACTACAGGTCCTGAGTTATTACAACAATTTGAAGGGAAAACTATCGATGCGTTCCTAGCTGGTGTTGGTACTGGTGGTACGTTATCTGGTGTAGGTAAAGTTCTGAAAAAAGAATATCCTAACATCGAAATTGTTGCTATAGAGCCTGAGGCTTCTCCAGTATTGAGCGGTGGTGAGCCAGGTCCACATAAATTACAAGGTTTAGGTGCTGGATTTATTCCAGGCACTTTGAATACAGAAATCTATGACAGTATTATTAAAGTAGGAAATGATACAGCGATGGAAATGTCTCGTCGAGTTGCTAAAGAGGAAGGTATTTTAGCAGGTATTTCATCAGGTGCTGCGATTTATGCTGCCATTCAAAAAGCAAAAGAATTAGGAAAAGGTAAAACAGTAGTAACAGTATTGCCGAGTAATGGTGAACGCTACTTATCAACACCTTTATATTCATTCGATGACTAATTAATGTCATTTAAAAGAGTGAGTTATCTTTTTGAGATAACTTGCTCTTTTTTTCTACCATGTATATTTTTAAAAATATGAGCGTTAAATTAAACATTTTTCTGATAAAAATATCCAGTGAATGATAAGATAATAAACGTACATACTAATAACTAGTAAATAGCAGGAGTAAATTTTATTAGAGTTAAACAATACATAATTAAAGGGTGGTTAACATGACTAAAACAAAAATTATGGGCATATTAAACGTCACACCTGATTCATTCTCAGATGGTGGAAAATTTAATAATGTTGAATCAGCTATAAATAGAGTGAAAGCCATGATAGATGAAGGTGCTGACATTATAGATGTTGGAGGTGTTTCAACGAGACCAGGTCATGAAATGGTTTCATTAGAAGAAGAGATGAACAGAGTATTACCTGTTGTTGAAGCTATTGTCGGTTTTGATGTAAAAATTTCAGTCGATACATTTCGAAGTGAGGTTGCTGAAGCATGTTTAAAATTAGGCGTTGATATGATTAATGATCAATGGGCGGGTCTGTATGATCATCGTATGTTCCAAATTGTAGCTAAATATGACGCGGAAATTATTTTAATGCATAATGGAAATGGTAATCGTGATGAACCGGTTGTCGAAGAAATGTTAACATCTTTGTTAGCACAAGCACATCAAGCTAAAATAGCTGGTATACCTTCAAATAAAATTTGGCTAGATCCAGGTATAGGTTTCGCTAAAACTAGAAATGAAGAAGCCGAAGTTATGGCAAGACTGGATGAACTTGTTGCAACAGAATATCCAGTTTTATTAGCGACAAGCCGGAAACGTTTCACTAAAGAGATGATGGGTTATGATACAACACCGGTTGAAAGAGATGAAGTAACTGCAGCTACGACTGCATATGGTATTATGAAAGGCGTTAGAGCAGTACGCGTTCATAATGTCGAGTTGAATGCTAAATTAGCTAAAGGTATAGATTTTTTAAAGGAGAATGAAAATGCAAGACACAATCTTTCTTAAAGGTATGCGCTTTTATGGATATCATGGTGCTTTATCAGCTGAAAATGAAATAGGGCAAATTTTCAAAGTGGATGTAACTTTGAAAGTAGACTTAGCTGAAGCTGGGCGTACTGATAATGTTATTGATACAGTTCATTATGGTGAAGTGTTCGAAGAGGTTAAATCAATTATGGAAGGTAAGGCCGTTAATTTACTTGAGCATCTAGCTGAACGTATTGCAAATCGTATAAATTCACAATATAATCGTGTAATGGAAACGAAAGTGAGAATCACTAAAGAAAACCCACCGATTCCGGGTCATTATGATGGAGTAGGTATCGAAATAGTGAGGGAGAATAAATGATTCAAGCATACTTAGGATTAGGTAGTAATATTGGTGATAGAGAAAGCCAGTTAAACGATGCTATAAAGATTTTGAATGAATATGATGGTATTAACGTATCTAATATTTCTCCGATTTATGAAACAGCACCAGTTGGGTATACTGAGCAACCTAACTTTTTAAATTTGTGTGTTGAAATTCAAACAACACTCACAGTATTACAACTGTTGGAATGTTGTTTGAAGACAGAAGAATGTTTACACCGTATTAGAAAGGAACGATGGGGTCCTAGAACTTTAGATGTGGATATTTTGTTGTATGGAGAAGAAATGATAGATTTACCAAAACTGTCGGTGCCACATCCGAGAATGAATGAACGTGCATTTGTTTTAATCCCATTAAATGATATAGCAGCAAATGTCGTAGAACCACGTTCGAAATTGAAAGTGAAAGATTTAGTTTTTGTAGATGACAGTGTAAAGAGATATAAATAATGCATTGTTGAGAACATTCATATTTATTGGGAATAGATGATTGATTATTGGAGATGTTTCCGCATTTTGATTATCTCTAAATGCATTTGATTTCGAATTAGTATATGATGATTTAGTATGTGTTAGAATTAAGTTATTTCATAAAATCAAAGTAAGCAATATTTGATAAATTGCTGTAATTTATTTGGGCTTTTGTTGAAGTTTGTGGAAGATAATTTTTATACATTTACTTAGGGTTGTATTAATGATAATCGTATTTTAAATGAATAAGTAATTCATAAACGAAAACAGAAATTGCTTTATTACATTTACAAGCTCTTGTAAAATTAAAAAAGTGATAAAATTGATGTTATGAATATAAGAAAACATGCCACATCATAACTTTAAGGTGTAATGGTTAATGATAAAGTATTAGAAACATCGAAAGAGATGTATGTTGAGCAAAAATGTCTGATATTTTATAAAACTTTAAAGGAAAATGTTTGAGTGTACCAGTTGGAATACTAAAGGATTACAACAAGTTAAAGGAGAGAAAGTTATGTCAGAAGAAATGAATGACCAAATGTTGGTTCGACGTCAAAAATTACAAGAATTATATGATCTTGGTATAGACCCGTTTGGTTCTAAATTTGACCGTTCAGGTTTATCTAGTGATTTGAAAGAAGAGTGGGACCAGTATTCTAAAGAAGAATTGGTAGAAAAAGAAGCGGATAGTCATGTCGCTATAGCTGGACGATTAATGACTAAGCGTGGTAAAGGTAAAGCAGGATTTGCACACGTTCAGGACTTAGCTGGACAAATTCAAATTTACGTTCGTAAAGATCAAGTTGGCGATGACGAATTTGATTTATGGAAAAATGCTGATTTAGGCGATATCGTTGGTGTTGAAGGTGTAATGTTCAAAACAAATACTGGCGAATTATCGGTTAAAGCGAAGAAATTCACGCTACTAACTAAATCATTGCGACCATTACCGGATAAATTCCACGGTTTACAGGATATTGAACAGAGATATCGTCAAAGATATTTAGATTTAATTACGAACGAAGATAGCACTCGTACATTTATTAATCGTAGTAAAATCATTCAAGAAATGCGTAATTATTTAAATAATAAAGGTTTCTTGGAAGTAGAAACACCTATGATGCACCAAATTGCTGGTGGAGCAGCTGCTAGACCATTTGTAACACATCATAATGCATTAGATGCAACGTTATACATGCGTATTGCTATTGAGTTGCATTTAAAACGTTTAATTGTCGGTGGACTTGAAAAAGTATATGAAATTGGTAGAGTATTCCGTAATGAAGGTGTATCAACTAGACATAACCCTGAATTCACAATGATTGAATTATATGAAGCATATGCAGATTATCATGACATTATGGATTTAACAGAATCTATGGTGAGACATATTGCCAATGAAGTGTTAGGTTCTGCAAAAGTACAATACAATGGGGAAACGATTGATTTAGAATCTGCTTGGACTCGTTTGCATATTGTTGATGCTGTAAAAGAAGCTACTGGTGTAGATTTTTATGAAGTTAAAAGTGATGATGAAGCTAAAGCTTTAGCTAAAGAACATGGTATTGAAATTAAAGATACAATGAAATATGGTCATATTTTAAATGAATTCTTTGAGCAAAAAGTTGAAGAAACACTTATTCAGCCAACGTTTATCTATGGTCATCCGACTGAAATTTCACCTTTAGCGAAGAAAAATCCTGAAGATCCTAGATTTACTGATCGTTTCGAATTGTTCATTGTAGGTAGAGAGCATGCAAATGCATTTACTGAATTAAATGATCCTATTGATCAAAAAGGTCGTTTTGAAGCGCAACTTGTTGAAAAAGCGCAAGGTAATGATGAAGCGCATGAAATGGATGAAGATTACATTGAAGCGTTAGAATATGGTATGCCTCCGACAGGTGGTCTTGGTATCGGTATTGACAGATTGGTTATGTTATTAACTGACTCTCCATCAATCAGAGACGTATTATTATTCCCTTATATGAGACAAAAATAAATGACGTTGATTGTTAGTAAGAGCTCTCGTGTATACAACATGTGTATGCGAGGGCTTTCTTAATTATGGTAATTAGTTCGTGTTTGAATGTTTTTGATAGTAATAGTTAACGATAGTGGTGCTATTTTTGACTGTTAAACAAGGTAGTTGGCTGATAGATGAAAATGACGATACGTATATAGAGTAGTTCGGATGAGAAATGTTAACGATAGACATTGAGATATCTTATAACAAAAATTGCTATATTAGTATAATTTATCTTAATCAGCTATAAAAGTACTTTAAAATTGTATAGAATGTGTATGGTTTTGTACATATGTGTATGATAGAATACTAAAAGTGTTATGAATTAGAGGGCACGAGAAATGTCAGTTTTGAAGAATAAAAAAGTTGATTAAAAGTGTTGACTTTATCAATTGAATGAAGTAATATATAAAAGTCGTCAAAAACAGACGAAACACACTAAAAGCTGATGTGACAAAGTTTACATCAAAGTGTAAAATTAACTATTGCACCTTATTAATTAAGCGTGTATCATGAACAAGTAAGTTATTTTGTCTGGTGACTATAGCAAGGAGGTCACACCTGTTCCCATGCCGAACACAGAAGTTAAGCTCCTTAGCGTCGATGGTAGTCGAACTTACGTTCCGCTAGAGTAGAACGTTGCCAGGCAAATGACAAATCGGAGAATTAGCTCAGCTGGGAGAGCATCTGCCTTACAAGCAGAGGGTCGGCGGTTCGAACCCGTCATTCTCCACCATTTATTCTTAGATATAGCCGGCCTAGCTCAATTGGTAGAGCAACTGACTTGTAATCAGTAGGTTGGGGGTTCAAGTCCTCTGGCCGGCACCATCTTTTGAGCCATTAGCTCAGCTGGTAGAGCATCTGACTTTTAATCAGAGGGTCAGAGGTTCGAATCCTCTATGGCTCATTACGATTTAATTTTTATATTTAGCAAAATAATGCAGAAGTAGTTCAGCGGTAGAATACAACCTTGCCAAGGTTGGGGTCGCGGGTTCGAATCCCGTCTTCTGCTCCATTATTTTGCCGGGGTGGCGGAACTGGCAGACGCACAGGACTTAAAATCCTGCGGTGAGAGATCACCGTACCGGTTCGATTCCGGTCCTCGGCACCATTTTAGCGCCCGTAGCTCAATTGGATAGAGCGTTTGACTACGGATCAAGAGGTTATGGGTTCGACTCCTATCGGGCGCGCCATTTTTAAATTAATTGAATAACGGGAAGTAGCTCAGCTTGGTAGAGCACTTGGTTTGGGACCAAGGGGTCGCAGGTTCGAATCCTGTCTTCCCGATTACTTCTTAAATTCCATTTTATGGGGGCTTAGCTCAGCTGGGAGAGCGCCTGCTTTGCACGCAGGAGGTCAGCGGTTCGATCCCGCTAGTCTCCACCATTTATTTTTTACACGATGAACATTGAAAACTGAATGACAATATGTCAACGTTAATTCCAAAAAACGTAACTATAAGTTACAAACATTATTTAGTATTTATGAGCTAATCAAACATCATAATTTTTATGGAGAGTTTGATCCT
>NZ_JACYVY010000016.1:0-48855 GCF_017151825.1 Staphylococcus sp. EG-SA-18 | reverse complement strand
TGAACCATGCGGTTCAAAATATTATCCGGTATTAGCTCCGGTTTCCCGAAGTTATCCCAGTCTTATAGGTAGGTTATCCACGTGTTACTCACCCGTCCGCCGCTAACATCAGAGAAGCAAGCTTCTCGTCCGTTCGCTCGACTTGCATGTATTAGGCACGCCGCCAGCGTTCATCCTGAGCCAGGATCAAACTCTCCATAAAAATTATGATGTTTGATTAGCTCATAAATACTAAATAATGTTTGTAACTTATAGTTACGTTTTTTGGAATTAACGTTGACATATTGTCATTCAGTTTTCAATGTTCATTTTTCTTACCGACAAGAATTAATTATACATTTTATTAACATTTAAGTCAACAACTTTTTAAAATTAATTTTCGTTAGTAATTCAAGTTATTTCTTAAGTTGAATTGTTTTGTTTGCCTCAACAAATAAATACTATACAGGCTTTCAAACTGCTTAACAACAGTAAAAATTACACCTTTGTCATCTGTACTGAACGCCCTTATCCTAAAAATCGAACTTAAAAAAAATCCCCACTTATAAATAGTACGTTTTTTAGAACAAGAAACAGATTTTTTTCTAACCATATCAATCAAAAAAACCGCAAAACAGAACGTTATTTTTTTACCAGAAATTAAAAATAAATTTACAAGTTTTAAATAATCTCTCAAAACACCGCTATACAGGCTGATTTAATAAGCTTTAGACCAAAGAAGTACAACTTACTAAGCCAGCATCTATCATTTCAATTACAAAAGAATTTCATTTGCATAGTCATTAACCGCATTTATCAAATTAATAGCACCAACACACCATAACCATAGATCTAATTCGATAATCCAATTCACATCATTACTATTAGAAGTAACAAATCACAACCAACGGCTTGCTTCCTAAAGATTACCCATCCCTCAGTAAAACTAGGTAAACCATACCACCGCCACACCGCAAATAAAGTAGTACATCACACCACACCATAAAAAAAGCCACAATGATTACACTGTGACTTTTCTTACTATAGTATTAAAATCAAAAATGTTTAATAGAAGACATTACATTTCTGTTCTACCTGCGATTGCTTTAGATAATGTTACTTCGTCAGCATACTCTAAATCGCCACCTACCGATAACCCTTGTGCTAATCTCGTCACTTTGATACCTATAGGCTTAACTAATCTAGAAATATACATGGCTGTAGATTCCCCCTCTAAGTTCGGGTTCATAGCTAAGATTAATTCGCTAACTTCATCGTTTTTCAAGCGTTCAATCAATGAAGGAATATTAATATCTTCTGGTCCAATGCCATCCATAGGCGAAATAGACCCATGTAAAACGTGATATAAACCTTTGTATTCTCTCATTTTTTCCATAGCTATGACATCTTTGTCATCTTCCACAACACAAATAACTGAACGATCTCTTTGCTTATCTTCACAAATATAACATGGATCATTTTCAGTAATGTGACCACATACGCTACAATATGTTAATTCTCTCTTAACATCTACTAATGCTTTGGCAAACTGAACAACATCGTCTTCTTTCATATCTAAGGTATGAAAAGCCAGACGTTGGGCTGTCTTTGGACCAATGCCTGGCAATTTCATAAAGCTATCAATAAGTTTTGATATAGGTTCTGGATAATGCATCTATGATCACATTCCAGGGATGTTTAAGCCTTGAGTATGTTTACCTAAACGTTCTTGAGTAAGCTCATCAGCTTTATTCATCGCTTCATTAGTAGCTGCTAACACTAAGTCTTGTAGCATTTCAATATCATCTGGGTCTACAGCTTCTTCTTTGATTTCAACGTCGACAACTTCTTTATGACCAGTTACAGTAACTGCAACCATGCCACCGCCAGCTGTTCCTACAATACGCTCTTCTTTAAGTTTTTCTTGTTCTTGAGCCATTTTCTTTTGCATTTTTTGCATTTGTTTCATCATTTGTTGCATGTTTCCGCCACCGCGCATATTCCATTTCCTCCTTGAAAATCAATAAATATTTATCAATAAAATGATGTTTCTTTCATTATACATACGATTATATCGCTTGTCATGTATCACTCTTCATCTATCACATGTACAGTTTCTTCACCGAAAAGATCTTTTGCTTTTTGAGCAATATCTGTTTGTTGTGCTTGTTGCTTTGGCATATCATCGCCTTCGTTTTTACGATTTTGTAAATACTCCGTTCGAACTCTTTGCCATTGATCTGATGGTACACCAACAACTTTAACGTTTTTATTAACGATATTACATACAACACTTTCTATACTACTACGTTTCTCGTCGTCTTTATTGACGATTTCACAATGGATCTCTTCCTCAAATTTCACAAGTACGTGATCTTCACTTGCCGCCACAGGTTCCGAATTTTGCAATAAACTAACGAGTGATTTTTTATCATTGTTTTTGGCATGATCAATCACTTCTTGCCAATGATCTTTCAACAATTTGATATCTGCCTTATTCGCTTTATCTAGCACTTTTGCAATTTGTTGCATTGAAAATGCATTTTTAGATTTTTGTATGCCTCTCGCAGGCTTTTTCGAAGATTTTTGAACAGGAGCGACACTCACTCCTTGTGCTTTTAGTGTTTTTAGTTCTTGCTCTAACTGTTCCATACGTTGCAACAATACATCTGTGTTTGGCGATGAAGCAATTTGTGCTGGTTCAGCTACATTCGCAATCACTTGTGGTTGACCCTTAATCTGCTCAGCTAATTTTACTAACAACACTTCAAAATGAACGTTTTGATTCACACTAAAACGAATCGACACTAATGTATCATTAATAAGATCAATCATTTGATATAACATATCTAATTCTAAGTTCATCAGTGCTCGATACTCAGTATCTTTCTCAGATGTTTTATTCATAATCGTATCTCTGACAAAATAAATCATATCATTTATTAGGCGATTCACTTCTTTACCCTCTGTTATAAACTGATGGTATTTTTTAAAAGATGCTTGTACGTCACCTTGTACAATATCATCAAACAAGTGATCCAACGCTTCATCATGTACGCTACCTGTGACATTCAACGCATCTTGCAATGTTAACGTACCATCACCAAATGCAATAGCCTGATCCATAATACTTAATGCATCACGCATACCCCCTTCAGACGCTTTAGCGATAAATGCCAAGGCTTCATCTTCACATTCAATTTGTTGTGCATCTGCTACAAATTTTAAACGTTCAACAATTTGATTTAGGCTAATTGCTTTAAAATCAAAACGTTGTGCCCTAGAAATGATTGTTGGAGGGATTTTATGTGGTTCTGTCGTTGCCAATATAAAAATAGCGTGTGCTGGAGGTTCTTCTAACGTCTTTAAAAGGGCATTAAAAGCACCTGTTGTTAGCATGTGCACCTCATCTATAATATAAACTTTATATTTCAATTCACTTGGTGCATATTTAACTTTGTCTCTAATATTTCTTATTTCATCAACGCCATTATTACTAGCAGCATCAATTTCTATCACATCTGAATTAGTCCCCTGCGTAATGCCTTTACAAATATGACATTCATTACAAGGTTCTCCATCAGTGCTATTTAAACAGTTGATTGCTTTAGCAAACACTTTGGCAATACTCGTTTTCCCCGTGCCTCTCGGACCACTAAAAATATAAGCATGCGACTGTTTTTCTTTAGAAATCGCATTGCGCAATGTCTTCGTGACATGTTCTTGTCCGACGACATCCTCGAAACTTTGGGGTCTGTACATACGATATAAGGCTTGATAATTCAAGTTAGCACCTCCATAAACAATTACCTCTCATTATAGCATGATAATACCTTTACTTCTTAATTGAACAATTAATAAAAATGTTCTGGAAATTTTACGATTCCGTGTGGTGCATCCGTCAAATTATCCCATAAATATTTTACAAGTAACGGTGCATCACCAGATTCTAATTTAATGTCATGCTCAGCAGCATTTTGATAACCCAACTTTTCAAAGTAGTCAAAACAATGGTCTACAACAACCGTACTATACTCTTGTGCTTTGGCACGCTCTTCTACTGCTTGAACCAAGCCACGACCTAATTTTTGTCCACGTAATTCAGGATGAACTGATAAAGAGGCAATCGCCAAACCATAATACGTCTTATCATCACTATTAATTTCTACTTCAATTAATAAAACGTGTCCAACGACATCGTTATTTTCATTTTTCGCTATTACTTCTAATTCAAAATTATAGCAAGGAGATTTTCTTAAATGTTTTACTTTCGCAAGTGCTTGCCAACTCGTTTCAGGATTATCATCAAAACTTTCTTCAATACTATTTAAAGATTTATCATAATCTAACTCTGTTAAAGTACTTAAATATATTTGCATATGTCCTCCGTAGGCATTTGATTGTCAATAATCATAACGTATCTCATTAATAATTCTATTGTAAGATACTCCCCCTCATTTCACCATCATTTCTTTATCATCAAATAATAACTTCTTACTTTTCATTGACACAAAAATCATTCAAACTGCACATCGATTTCACTTGAATCAAACTTCACATATAAAAAAGCTACTTCCCACAAACATGTTCCACGTATAATACGCTGAATTGTCTTCAAGAAAGTAGCTTCTATAAATAAATATATATTTTCAACTCTTAATAATCGGTTTAATATTTAAAAAATAAAAAACCGTGCACCTAAGCATCGAACGTAATTCACGAACGTAACCAAAGTCGTTAGCTAAATCTCGGCTACCCTACGGCACATATGATGATCCACTTAATGCTGCTTCCGTCAGGACCTGACATGGTTCATGGGTTCATATTGCATAGGACCGAAATCTTCAAACACTACGTGCTTTGGGCAGACTTCGCAAAAATACGGCCTCAACAAAGGAATTAAGCCTCGCATAAAGCGGATTTCGAGTACAGGGAACCGCTACCTCCCCACCTAGCACGGCAAGATATATATTACTATATTTTAATAGTTAATTGCAAGTATAAATCATTTATATCATTGTTTACTTTATACGACGTCTTGAGAAGTCGTTAAATTTAAATTCATTTGCAAGATGTTTTGAAATATTATATTGAAACGGCATTGTATTTTCTAAATACACAATACTTCGAACTGTTGCTGAATAAGCCACCGATACATCACCAAACAATTGATATGCTTGTTCATCAAACGGTTCAAAAGTAATAGACTTACTTGAATAACTAATATTAAGATTTAATACCTTTTCCAAATAATCATAAATAGAATCACTCGCAACATCATTACCTATGTCTGAAACAATCGACTTTAGAAAATAATCTTCATCAACAATCTTCACATGTTGGTTAAGCCGACGAGTTCTAACAATATGAATGAGTGATTCACTAGAATTGATGTTTAAAGCATGTTGAACTTCTGGAACTTCATGCGCTTCAACAACCTCATTCACAACAACTTCAGTTAAATATGCGACGCCCATTTCTTCTTGCATTTCTTTAAAACTAACCAGTTCAGAAAATGGAAACTCTGTAACCTCCTGATAAATGACAAGTGACCCTTTACCATGAATCTTTTGAATCATGCCGTCTAATGCCAACAAATCTAATGCCTTACGCACGGTCTCTCGAGATGACTGGTACAATTGCACCAAATCATGTTCAGACGGAATTTGTTCACCATATTGAATCTGCCCGTTTAATATATCTTCTTTCAACGCCTCATAAATCTTCATAAACTTTTTTTGTTTCGCCATATAAACGCATCCACTCAATTTATTTTACGCGTTTGTTTCGATTACAATTGCACCAAACCCGCTTATCGTATTATTTTCCACTGTGCCTGTTTGAATCACAACACGACCTTCTCTAGCCAATCCTTCTGGCAAATCAACAGCCGATGCTGAGAAATTCGCAATTACTAGCCATTGTTGATTCTTATAATGACGTTCATAAACAAATAAATGATCATGATCCATAAAACGTGGCACAATGTCTCCATACGTAATAATATCATGCGTATGTCTTAATTGTATTAATTTTTGATACGTATAGAAAATAGACTCTTTATTCTGAAGTGCTTGTCTAACGTTGACCTGATGATAATTTTCCGAAATATCAATCCAAGGCTTACCAGCTGTAAATCCAGCATTAACATCATCACTCCATTGCATAGGCGTTCTCGAATTGTCTCGTGACTTCTGTCCTAAAATCGTTAACACATCCGCTTCAGCATGCCCTTCACTTAACAACTGATGGTAGGCATTAATCGATTCAACATCGCGATATTGTGCTATTGATGTAAAATGTGGGTCCGTCATACCAATTTCTTCACCTTGGTAAATATATGGCGTCCCTTGCAACATATGCAGTGCGATAGCTAACATTTTAGCACTTTGTATCCTCATCTCTTCCGACGTATCATCACCAAATCTAGACACTACCCGTGGCTGATCATGATTACACCAGAAAATCGCGTTCCATCCGCCACCGTCATAAATACCTCGTTGCCATTGCATCAGAATTTTCTTTAACTTATGGAAATCAAGCTTCGCATTTGTCCACTTTTCACCATCAACATAATCAACCTTTAGATGATGAAAATTAAAAACACTATTCAATTCTTGGCGTTCTGGCTGTGTATACTTAATACAATTTTCAATCGTCGTCGAAGACATTTCTCCTACAGTCATCATGTCAGTGTTACCAAACGTTTGACGATTTAATTCATGCAGAAACTCATGCACTCTAGGACCATCCGTATAAAATTCTTTACCTATTTTGTCAGAGTCCTTAAATTCACCTTTAGAAATTAAGTTAATGACATCAAATCGAAAACCATCAACGCCGAAGTCTATCCAATGATTGACTATGCGATATAACGATTGACGTACTTCCGGATTATCCCAATTTAAATCAGCTTGACTGACATCAAATAAATGTAAATAATATTCATCTGTCTCAGAATCAAACTTCCATGCATTACCACCGAATTTAGAATGCCAATTTGTTGGCGGCCCGTCTTCAGATGATCTGAAAAAGTAATAATCTCTATAAGGGTTGTCTTTAGATTTACGGGCTTCTTTAAACCATTCATGCTCCGTCGACGTATGATTAATGACAATATCTAACATCACTTTCAAGTCTTTTTGATGAGCAACTTTGATTAACTTTTCAAAATCATCCATCGTTCCAAAGTCTTCATTGATTTCTAAATAATTGCTGATATCATAGCCATTATCATTCATCGGTGATTCATACACTGGTGTTAACCAAATATAATCAACACCCAATAACTTGATATAATCCAATTTTTCTATAATTCCATTGATATCTCCTATACCATTCCCCGTCGTATCATTAAACGACTTAGGATAAATTTGATATACAACGGATTTTCTCCAATCTATTTCTTTCGACACACAATTACCACCTTATAACGTAATAAAGGACGTCCAAATAACGAACGCCCCTTTTTTATTTTATTAATCTTCAACAATTTCTTTCGCTTTTTGTTTACTAAAATGAGACATCACAATTGTTAGTATACATGGTACAACAATAGCAATAGCTGTCACAATGAGATATACTGGCCAAAATTCTTTTTGAATTGAAATGAATGCTGGCACGCCACCAACACCAACTTTTCCAAGTACGTTATTCATACCAACGATTGCCCCCAATACACAAGATGTTGATATCGCAGCGATAAATGGATATTTCAGAGGTAAGTTCACACCAAACATGGCTGGTTCAGTAACACCTAACATACCAGAAATACAAGATGTTAATGCCAAGCCTTCTTCTTTAACCATTTTACGACGTTTATAGACAAACCATGCTCCAAATGCTGCAGAGCCCTGACAAATATTGGAAATCGCAACGATTGGCCATAAGTACGTACCACCTAAGCTGCTACCCATCAATTGGAAATCTACTGCTAAAAACATATGGTGTAGTCCTGTAATTACAAGTGGTGCATATAACAATCCATATATTGCTCCGCCAAGCCATCCTGCATGTTGGAATATAAATGTAACACCAGATGTAATACCTGTACCAATCAATAACGCAACTGGTCCAATGATAATAAATGCTAAAAATCCAGTAACTAAAAGCGCTACGGGTCCAACGACCAACATTTTTATCGAATCGTGAACGACTTTATTTAATCCTTTTTCAATTTTAGCTAGAACATAAGCTGCAATTAAAACTGGCAACACTTGACCTTGGTAATTCAACTGCTTAATCTCTAAGCCAAATAAGTTCCACGTCGGAATATTCCCTTTTGCCAAATCATACTGAGATACTAATTGCGGATGCATTAAAATCAAACCTAAGACTATGCCTAGAATCGGACTACCACCAAATACACGCATACTACTCCAACCAATTAATGCTGGTAAGAAAATAAATGCCGTACTCGCAATCACATTAATGATGTTTGAAATATCAGCAATTTGTGGATACATCTCAATAAGTGCTTTTGGACCAAATAAACCTTTCATTGTAAGTAAATTATTGATCCCCATTAACAAACCAGCTGTCACAATCGCAGGTAATATTGGTATAAAAATATCCCCTAACAATTTGATCAAACGTTGTACTGGATTCCCTTTTTGCGCAGCTGCTTGTTTCGCTTCATCTTTCGAAGCTTCTTGAGCACCTGTTTCATCAATAAACTGCTTATACACTTCATCGACTGTTCCTGGACCAATGACAATTTGATATTGATGGTCTGCTTTGAACTGCCCCTTGACCAACGCGTTATTACTTAATGCGTCTTTATCAACTTTGCTTTCATCTTTAAGCACTAAACGTAATCGTGTTACACAATGCGTTGCAGCTTCAAGATTTTCTTTTCCCCCAATAGCGCTTACGATGGCTTTTACATCTTCTCTTTTTACAGCCATATATTTCACTCCCTTAATGTCTTAAAACGAGTATAACTTGTCTAGACAAGTTATGTAAAGGCTTTCAACAAATATTTTTTATTTTGTCACAATTATCTGGGGTAGCCATTTCAGAAAATCAATGAGCCATAACGACATATGTAGCAATAACTCCTCGCTACAATTGCGTGATTAACAATACCTCACCACGCTCTCACCATTATAAAGTGTAGATGCATGGCCAACTCCTAAATTGAAAAATGCATATCTATAAATAGCAAACTTGCCCACACAAGCCATCCATCATATTTCACAAAACAAAAAAGACATTTAGCTATGTATATTGCACAAGCCAAATGCCCTTCCAATCTCAATGCCCTATCATTTCTATAGCTAAAAAAACGAGCCATTCAAAGACAAATAAAAAAGGCAAATACTCAAAATTTGAGCACTTACCTTCATTATATATAGTATTTAATATAAATATTGATGGCGGAGGAAGAGGGATTCGAACCCCCGCGAGCCGTTAAGCCCCTGTCGGTTTTCAAGACCGATCCCTTCAGCCGGACTTGGGTATTCCTCCTAAACACAATATTTATCATATATGAACGTTCTGTAAAAGTCAATATTGTTTTTAAGCATTACATGATTACCACAAATCATTGTCTTCCACTACAGTTGACCTATAAACGAATGTAAAAAATCACTACTTATAATTAATCGATTTGTTGTCTTACAAACCTTTGTTTTTAGGTTACAAAGATGGCATGTGACGTTGATAGATACTAGATTATTTCAAACTCGATTCAGCATGCCACAACGTCAACGTAACCACCATTTCCATACAAAGATTATACACAAACTTTACTCGCTAAATACTGATCTACTGCTTTCGCTACGCCTCTACCTTCTTTAATCGCCCATACAACTAAACTTTGACCACGTCTAGCATCTCCAGCAGCAAATACCTTTTCATTATTAGTTTGATAGTTTGTATCATCCGCCACGATTCGATTTCTATCCGTTTTAATGTTAAAAGCATTCGGTACTGTTGGTTCTGTACCTTCGAAGCCGATTGATAATAATACAAGGTCAGCAGGCCAAAATCTTTCAGGTCCTTCTTTCATGACCATACCATTTTCGCCTTGCTCTAAAATTTGAGTATACAAACCACGTATGTGTCCTTTATCGTCAA
The DNA here is from genome assembly GCF_017151825.1 of Staphylococcus sp. EG-SA-18. NCBI lineage: Bacteria > Bacillati > Bacillota > Bacilli > Caryophanales > Staphylococcaceae > Staphylococcus > Staphylococcus sp. EG-SA-18. Next base: position 38,796 of record NZ_JACYVY010000016.1, on the reverse strand, counting down.
CATCGTAACGCATTGTTTGAACACCATATGCACGTGGTTCCTTACCAAACTTAGCTTCGTACTCTTGGTGCGCATAGTCCATTTTAAACACCGGCATTGCTAAAGGCCATGATGCATTTTCTGTAAATGTAATTGCTTCTGGCAATTTCGTATATTTATTAAATTGAACAATCGATTTACAATTTTCTCTTAATGCTGTCGCTACACAGTCTGCCCCTGTATCACCAGCACCAATGATAATGACATTCTTATCTTTTGCAGTTATTGTTATATCATCAATTTCTCCATTTAACAACTGCGTTTGTTCAGTTAAATAATCCATAGCGAAATGTATACCATCACCCATGCGTCCTTCTAAAGGTAAATCTCTACCTTTTTGTGCACCAGTACATAATATAATGGCATCATACTCAGATTCTAACGTTGCTTTATCAATATCAACGCCTACTTCAACACCATTAATGAAAGTAATGCCCGCTTCTTCCATTAACTTAATACGACGTCGAACCACATCTTTATCAAGTTTCATATTCGGAATACCATACATTAATAAACCGCCTGATTCTCTAGCACGTTCATAAATAGTTACTTGATATCCTAGTAGATTAAGTTCTTCAGCAGCAGCTAATCCTGCTGGACCGCTTCCAACGATTGCCACTTTTTCATCTCTACGGCGACTCGGAACTTTCGGCGCTACCCAACCATTTTCAAAAGCTTCATCAATAATTGTGCGTTCAATACCTTTAATCGCAATCGATTCTCTATTAATCTTCATCACACAAGCACTTTCGCATGGTGCAGGACATACACGCCCTGTAAAGTCAGGAAAGTTATTTGTTTCGCTTAAGCGTTCATAAGCAGTTTTAAAATCTTGATGATACACTAAGTCGTTCCATTCAGGAATGTAGTTTCCAATTGGACAACCTATTGTTTCCCTACCATACTGTTGTCCGGTTTGACAAAACGGCGTTCCACAATCCATACATCGTGCACCTTGGATAGAGGCATCTTCTTTAGTAAATCGTTGTTGATATGCTTTATGATGCTTCAAACGGTCTACCAGTGATAATTCACCTAAGTACTGTTTGTCATACTTCATAAATCCTTTAAATTCACCCATCGTATCTCCCCCTTTCCTTAATACACAACGGCTGGTTTATGTTTAGCGTCGATTGTTTTACTGTCATCGTAAAATGCAGCTAACATCGCTTCATCTTCATTGTCATGTAATGATTTGTGCAAATGAATTTTTTGCATCATTAATTGATAATCTTTAGGAATAACTTTAACGACGACATCTTCAATGCGATCAAAATGTTTTAACACATGAATCGCTCTCGTACTATTCGTGTGTGACACATGTTCTTCCAGCATTTGCTTAATGAATGCTTTTTCTTCTTGGTGTTTAATCTTTGTAAACGAAAGCGTATCTAGTTGATTATTTTCAACAAAAGCTTCTACATCAGACGGGATAACGTAAGCAATACCACCACTCATACCTTGACCGAAGTTCTTACCTACATCACCTAAATTAATGACATGTCCACCAGTCATGTACTCTAATCCATGGTCACCGATACCTTCAACGACAACATCTACACCACTATTTCTAATACAGAATCTTTCTCCTGCACTACCGTTAATAAATGCCTTACCACCTGTCGCACCATAGAATGAGACGTTACCAGCAATAATTTCATTTTGTCGTTCTTCAAAAGGTGCTTTGACAATGACCGTACCACCAGATAATCCTTTACCAACATAGTCATTCGCATCTCCAGTATGATGAATCATTAAGCCTTTCGGTGCATATGCTGCAAGACTTTGACCAGCATGACCATTCGTATAAACATTAATTGTATTTTCAGGAAGTCCTGCTTCTCCATATTGTTTCGAAATCTCACTACCTGTAATAACTCCTACATCACGTTGTTCATTATTTACTGTAAAGCTACCTGTATAGCGACGCCCTTCAGCAATATACGGCTTCGTTACTTCATATAAATTTGTTAAATCAAATCCATGCTCAAGATTATGATTTTGTTGAATTTCTTTTGTGTTTGGCCCATCGAAAGGACATAACAGTTTTTCAACATCAATACTAGCCGCTTTGCTATTCACTTTTAATGTTGATGATCGTTGTAATAAATCAGTTCTTCCAACTAAGTCTTCTACACGTTTCAAACCTAAAGATGCTAAAATTTCTCTTAATTCTTGTGCAATAAAATGCATAAAATTAACAACATGATGTGCTTTACCTCTATATAAAGCACGTAAATCTTTGTTTTGAGTTGCAACTCCTACTGGACATGTATCTTTATGGCATACACGCATCATAATACAGCCCAACACCACTAATGGTGCAGTTGCAAATCCAAATTCTTCCGCTCCAAGCGCACATGCGTACGCTACATCTTTACCAGTTAATAACTTACCGTCTGTTTCTAACTTAACACGACTTCTTAAGTCGTTTAGTTTTAATGTTTGATGTGTTTCTGCTAAACCAATCTCCCAAGGAACACCGGCATGCTGAATACTCGTTTTAGGTGAAGCCCCTGTACCACCATCGTAACCACTGATGACAATTTTATCTGCAAATGCTTTTGCCACCCCAGATGCAATGGTACCAACACCTGTTTTCGAAACTAATTTTACCGCGATATCTGCATCTTTATTCGCATTTTTTAAATCATGTATCAGTTGCGCTAAATCTTCTATTGAATAAATATCATGATGTGGCGGTGGTGAAATCAGACCGATACCTGGCGTTGACCCTCTTGTCTTCGCAATCCACGGATATACCTTAGTACCAGGTAATTGACCACCTTCACCAGGCTTTGCACCTTGCGCAACTTTAATTTGAATTTCTTTGGCATGTTGTAAATAATCACTAGTTACACCAAAACGCCCAGAAGCAACTTGTTTAATCGCACTTACTTTGTTGCTTCCATCAACTTGTACTTCATAACGTTTTGCATCTTCGCCACCTTCACCACTATTACTCTTTCCACCTAATTGGTTCATGGCTTGTGCTAACGTTTCATGTGCTTCCGCTGAAATCGATCCATAACTCATCGCCCCTGTATTAAAGCGTTTGACAATGTCACTTACCGGTTCAACTTGGTCGATGTCAATCGGTGTACATGCTTTAAATTCAAGTAAATGTCTAATGTGATCTGTTCTATTTTTGTTCACCGCTTCAGAGTATGCTTTAAATTGCGCATAGTCATTTTCTTTACATGCGTGCTGCAATAAGAAAATAGATTCCGGATTAAAAGCATGATGTTGACCTTGTTGTCTCCATTGGAATGTACTACCTGATGCAAGATAATTATCATCACTTTGTTGACGTGCTTTATTTTCAGCATCAATTTGATCAATCGAAATACCCGATAACTTAGACTGTATCCCAGTAAAATAACGATCAATCACATCATGAGACAAGCCAATCGCTTCAAATATTTGTGCACCTTGATAACTTTGCACTGTCGAAATTCCCATCTTAGCCATTACTTTAATGACACCTTCGGACAATACATCCGTATATGTCTTAACATTATCGACAACGGTGCCTTGTAACCCTTCTGTCAATGTCAGTTGTTCAACTGTACGTTGCGCTAGGTATGGCACAATTGCATTCGCGCCATATGCGAGTAAACAAGCAACATGATGCACTTCTCGTGTCTCACCAGATTTAGCGACTAAACTTGTAGACATACGTAAATCTGCTTTAATAAGTAATTGATGCACATGACTTATTGCGAGTAACATCGGCATTGCAAAGCCATTGCTATCAACTAATCCACTATCATCTAACACTAGAATTTGAGCGCCTTGCTTTACAGCATTCACTGCTTCTCGGCCTAATGCTTCTAACGCATCTTCCAAATCCCCTTCATATACCGTTGATAAATAAGTTAATTTAAAATGTTCCTGATCAATCGCTGCTATGTGTGATTCATTCAATACCGGCCTTTTCAATTGAATACGATCTAAAACCGTTTCGTCAGGTGCTAGTAAGTTACCTTCGCCACCTAAATAAGAAAGTTCACTCGTTACGATTTTTTCACGATACGCATCAATTGGTGGATTCGTAACTTGTGCAAACAGCTGTTTAAAGTAATTAAATAGTGATTCTGGTCGCTCGTTCAACACTGCAATTGGCGCATCATATCCCATTGCACCGATAGGATCCTTCTTACCTTCTACAAGTTCCTGAATATACTTATGAATCTCTTCTTTCGTGTATGCAAACTGACGTTGTAATTTAAATAACGTCTCATCTTTCCATTGCGAATCTTGATATTGTATATTTTCAAAATCAAAGTCAACTTTATGGTTATCAATCCACGCTTTATATGGTAATTCTCCAGCAATCGCACCTTTCAAATCATTATTTTCAATGACTTTATTCTGTTTAAAATCAACAAGCAATAACTTTCCAGGATTCAATTGACCTTTAAAAGCAACATTACTTTCAGGTACGTCCACAACACCCACTTCAGATGAAAAGACAATAAAGTTATCTTTAGTAATCGTATAACGACCTGGACGTAATCCATTTCTATCTGTAAGCGCGCCAAGTTTGTCACCGTTACAGAACGAAATCATTGTAGGACCATCCCACGGTTCCATTAAATAACTATAAAATTCATAAAATGCACGTACATTTGCATCATTCGCTTCATTGTATAACCAAGGTTCAGGTATGAGTAACATCGCTGCCTTTTCTGGCTCCATGGCTAACGATAAGAACTCTAGCGCATTATCTACAATGGCAGAGTCACTACCATCCTCATCGACAATTTGAAACACTTTATGTTGATCCTCGCCAAATAATGTTTCGATTAATTTATGTTGGCGTGCTCGCATCCAGTTCACATTACCTTTAATCGTGTTAATCTCACCATTATGCATTAACATACGGTTAGGATGCGCCCTTTTCCAACTCGGGAATGTATTCGTACTAAATCTCGAATGCACTAACCCTAGCTTTGATTGATATAAATCATCCGATAAATCTGTATAGAGTTTTTTAATTTGGTCTGATCGTAACCAACCTTTATATACAATTGTTTTGCGTGATAAGCTCGTAAAATACAATTCTAAATCGCACTGAGTCGAATAGAACTCTAATTGTTTTCTCGCTAAAAACAAACGCTTTTCAACATCTTCAATGTCCCTAATATCAATAAACACTTGTTGAATGACTGGCATCGTATCTGCTACATGTTTAGCAATGGCATCTTTATTAACTGGTACATTACGATAACCAAGAATTGATAACCCTTCACCTTCAAAATATTTTTTAAAAACTGCTTCATGTTCAGAACCTAAAATGCGTTCTTTGGAAAAAAATAACCCCACGGCATATTCACCTTCACCTGGGATATCAAAGTCCGTTACATGTTGTTTGAAAAATGCAAAAGGTATTTCAGTCATAATACCTGCGCCATCACCAGTGATGCCATCTGCGCCGACCCCGCCCCTGTGATCTAAGCGTCGCAACATTTCAAGCGATTTATCAATGATGTCGTGAGACCTTTTATTATCCATATTCGCATAAAAACCAATACCACACGCATCATGTTCCTCACGATAGTCATATAAGCCTTTAATTAATTTCTCATTGTGCATGATGCACACCCCTTTTTTTAGAATATTCTGATATTAGTTATTAATGATAATTACTATAATCTAAAAAATTTATCTGTTCAATATATAAAATAGAAGATATTCATCTAAAAAATAGAACATTTATCAATAATATTGCTATAATAGTTACAAAACACTCATTTTTGGAGGTGCCTATATCACTATGGAAATTAAACAATTAAGATATTTTATCGAGGTCGCTAAAAGAGAACATATCTCCGAAACAGCACTTGAACTAAACATTGCTCAATCAGCGATAAGCCGTCAAATTACATTATTAGAACAAGAACTTAATGTGTCTTTATTTAAAAAGCAAGGACGCAATATTACGCTCACTTCTGAAGGGAAATTATTATTTAATGAAGCTCTGCGCATTATTGAACATTTAGATAGCACGATTGAACAATTTCAAAGCCATGGATTAACTAAAAATAAAAGTATCTACATTGGCTATGATGAGAGTGACGTATCCCACATGTTACTACCACTTATCCAAACGTTTCATTTACAAAATGATACACATGTCATACCGAACTTATTAGATCATGACACGATTATAAATAGCGTATTAAATGGGAATATAGACATTGGTTTCACGGAACTTACACCAGAAATACGTAAACACAAACAATTACATATGCTACCTTTATTCGAAGAGCACTATCATTTATATGCGCCTTCAGACGATCCAATTACGATGGCGACACACCCACCATTAATTCAGTTTGAGCATAGTCATATTTATTGCTTGGCACCATTTGCCGAAACTGTAAAAAAACAATTGCGCAAGATTACTAAATCAGATGTATACACAATCAGTAGCCAACCACTTGCGCAGTATCTCCTTCGTCAAAAAGAAGGTTACATCATTTCATCACAAAATATACATTTACCAGAATCTAAATCATGGATAGATATAAAATTAGATCATACTGAATTAAAAAGAACGATATGTGCTATTACGAAAGAACCTTATACGAAGAGTGATATTGGTATCTTATTAACACTCATTCAGCAATTAATGACTAAAACGTCTACATTCCATTAAGTAATTCGATGCTATCAATGATGATTTTCGTTTTACACTTAGCAGTAATATCTTTGAAAATAAAAAATTAAGGGCGTATAATCACCATATTAATTCATTCATAGAATTGGGGTTTTGTTTTTGAAATATAGAAATTTATTTACAAAGCCATTTAATATAATTTTAGGTTTGTTCTGCATCGCATTCATTGGTGCTATTTTATTTACATTCAATAATGAGAACTTTTACAACAAACCAATTGGTCAAATTATAGATGTCAAACATGTTTCTTCGACACCTACAAAAGATGCACAAAATAATCGTGATATTAAATATAAAAATCAATTAAAAGTCAAAATATTAAATGGTCAATTTGCTGGAGAAACGACGACGATTAATCATCAGTACGTCAAATCGCAAGCAGATTCTGAGGCATTTCGCACACACGAAAAAGTATTATTACATATTTCTAACAAGCCGAGTGATGCTTATATTATAGAAAAGAAGCGTGATACCTTAACGGTTATCATCACTGGTTTGTTCTTATTAACTGTATTATTGGTTGGTCGCAAAGTCGGACTGCAATCGATTTTATCGTTAATCTTGAATTCTATTGCCATATTAATCGCAATTTACATTCATATTCAACATAGCAATATTAATTTATTCTTACTCATGACCATTGCCATGATCTGTTCAACAATACTCACTTTATTGCTCGTTACAGGCTGGCATATGCGCACACTCATTACCATAGCCAGTACAATTATCGGAACTTTTTTGAGTATAGGTTTAACAGAATTAATCATATATATGACAGACGGTAAAGGCATTAAATATGAAACGATGAACTTTTTATCATTACCACCGAAAGATATCTTCCTAGCCTCAGTGTTAATAGGTTCACTTGGCGCTATTATGGATGTTGCAATTACAATTGCTAGTGGTATGCATGAAATTTTACAGCGTACGCCACACATTTCAATGAGGAGATGGGCGCTTGCTGGCCGAAACATCGGCCAAGATATTATGGGAACAATGACTAACATCTTATTATTCTCATATTTATCCGGTGCACTACCTATGTTTTTAATCTTTTTAAAAAATGCCAATACAGTGACTTATACTATTTCGATGAATTGGTCGTTAGAAATTGCGCGCGCACTAACAGGTGGTATAGGTATCGTACTTACAATTCCTATCACAATATTGTTTATGGAAATATTTGAAACATTAAGGAGGGCGAAACAATGAATGCTGTATTTATATTGGCGTTATTGCTCCTCTTTCTGATGATAATTTTCGGAGGTAGAAAGGGATTCATCTCTTATTTAACCCTATTTTTAAATTTTGCTATTTTAATTATTAGTATTGTGTTGATTATTTTTGGCGTACCGATTTATGTCGTCACATTCTTTTTCTGCATTATTATTGGCGCTTGTAATTTATTCGTACTCAATAGTTACAATGTTAAAACACAAGCTGCATTTATCAGCACTATCGTTACAACAATATTGTTGATTACACTCATTTATTTATCGGTCTACTTCGGTCATCTACAAGGCTTTTCAACCGAACAACAAGATGAAACATATGTGTATTCAATGAATATTGGCATTGATATGGTTCAATTTATGGTGTTCACTATTATTCTTGCTGTTATTGCAGCTGTGATAGATTTAACAATTACCATTAGTTCACCCATTTATGAATTGCATCAAGTGAATCCAACGCTTACGCAATACGAATTATTCCAATCTGGCATGCGTGTTGGTAGAGAAATTTTAGCGACATCTGCGAACACGATTTACCTTGCCTTTTTTGGTGGCCAACTTGCTTTATTTATTTGGTTTTTCAAACTTAAATATTCATTTGGTCATATTATAAACTCGAAAATATTTGCCCAAGAATTTATTTCTATTATTTTAGGCGGTATTGCCGTTGCAATCAGTATTCCGATTACGGCTTGGATTACGGCATTTTTAATAAAAAGACCATCTCGACAGCGCAAAAATGATGAGTCTATCAATTAATCGCAACTAGCAATATAACTTAAGTTAAGCGACCTGTGGATATATGTCAATTGTTCACTAGGTCGCTTTTTACTATAGTAAATTGTCCGATGATCTATAACAAAAAGCACCTTTATTCATCATTAATTGTTGTGGTCGACGATGAGTAAAGATGCTTTTAAATTTAATTTATTTTATAGTTAACGCCATAATATGAACAGGTCTTCCGATGAACATACTATCTCCCATATATTGATATCCTTGTTGGCGATAAAGTGCCATGGCATGTGGATTGTCAGTATTAACCGTTAACACAATCTCATTAATATCCTGAAATGTTGAAGTGATAAATGACGCCAATTTTTCCATTACCACTTTACCTATTCCTCTATTACGATAACGTTGATCAACACTAAATGACCTGAAAAATACTGCATCTTGGTTATCGCTAAATGGTGCGACCCCTTTTCCACGATGTAATGTAAAAAAGGCCACACATTGCCTGCCATCCATTACAACGATGGGATACCTTTCATTATCAGACATTGCAGCTGTAATATTTTCCTCTGGCGTTTTAACAAACTTCAAATCACTTTCACTTAATTGAAAAGCTTCTAACATCGAATAATCTTGTGGGACATAATGTCGTAACATGATGGTGTCATTATTTGTCATGTTTACCACCATACGTTTCAATCCAAACTTTGACAGCAGGCGCAATCAACGCATCATTATCTTTATCAATCCAGCGTATATCCGTAATTTCATTATTGATAGTTACGTTTTCCCAATCGATTTTGGTTAATGCGCGAAATCCATTTAACTCAGTTAACATATCCTGTTGTGGATATGCAGGACCTACAATTGTCCCGATATATTCAATTTCATCCATTGTTAATGTTAAATTTAATTCTTCTTTTACTTCTCTTAACAGCGCTTGTACTCGTGATTCCCCTTCTTCTATTTTACCACCTGGGAAATAATACTTTTCGCGATTCCTTACTTGAACAAGTAATATTTTATCAGCTGTTTCTTCAACTAAACAGACACATTTAATCATCTTTGACACCCCAACTTTGTGAAATCAATTTTTAAAATTATACTGTACAATTATGTTATCATATATGAGTAGTTATAGCGCAAAACGTTAGCAATTCAGCGCACCCAATTTTTCATATAAACAGAAGATACTAGGGGGAATTATTATTATGGCAAAACGTTCCAAATCACAACGTTTATCAAGTTTACTAAATGTCGCAGGTTTCATAGTCGACGGCTACAATGGCTATAAATATCATGCTAAAAATAAAAAATTAGTATATCTTTCATTAGGTTTAAGCACTGTAGGAACCGTGTTAGACTTTTACATTTCAATTAAGTCACCACGTAAGTTCAAAAAAGCAGTGGCAGTTGTTACTTTAATAACAAACGGTGCTAGATTATTTACAAGCATTCGCAAAGTAAAGCATGAATACTAATTCAGAAAAGGATTGGTCGAACATAGAACATGAAGTTCATTCGACCAATCCTTTTTCTTATACAAAAATTCCTATTACAACAATCACGACTTTGATAGCCCCGCCATAAAGTTTAGGATTCAATCCAACTTTTCAGCTTGTGAAATGTAATAGGAATTCATTATATATTTATATACGTAAGACTTTAGTGAATATATCTATAATTATTTACTTGGTAAGCTGGTACCGTTCTGTAAGTTAAAATACCTGGTGCAGCTGAATAGTTCATTTCTGAAACTAAAATACTACCATCGTTATTTACACGTTCTACAAACATAACATGACCATAATAACCTACATCTGTTTGAGCGATAGAACCTACAGTAGGTCTATTGTCGATAGTGTAACCATCTGCTGCCGCTGCGTTATCCCAGTTATTAGCATTCCACCAATAAGTACTAATACCTTTACCAATTTCAGCACGACGATTAAATACATGATATGTACATTGACCCCATGTATATAAGTTTTGGTGACTGAATACTGGTGTATTGTAACCTCTATTTGTCGTTGTTGCAGATCCTGAGTTCGTAGATGCATTACCAGTTACTTTCAATTTTTGACCCGGATATATAAAGAAATTATTTAAGCCATTTAAGCTCATAATTTTTTGATAAGTTGTACCATATTTTGATGCGATTAATGACAATGAGTCACCTGCTTGTACTGTATAGTATGATCCGCCACCTGAGTTCGTTGATGGACGGCTACTATTGCTCGCAGCGTTACTTGAGCTAGCAGTACCTGATACTTTTAATTTTTGACCTGGATAAATAAAGAAATTATTTAAACCATTAAGTCGCATAATGTTTTGGTAAGTTGTACCATATTTTGATGCGATTAATGATAATGAGTCGCCTGCTTGTACTGTGTAGTATGATCCGCCACCTGAGTTCGTTGATGGACGGCTACTATTACTCGTAGAATTACTTGAGCCAGATACTTTTAGTACTTGGTTTGGGAAAATTAGATTAGATGTTAAATTGTTTAATGACTTTAATTTAGCAATCGAAATCCCATACTTATTTGAAATTGCCCACACTGATTCACCCGGTTTTACTGTGTGAGTTGTAGCCGCATTTGCTTGAGTTGCCGCAACAGCGCTAATCGCGCTTGTCCCAATAATAGCTGCAATTACTTTTTTTTGCACTTTAAAATCCTCCTCTTGCTTAACTTTCCTAACATTCTTTTATCCGAATTTATGAATACTACATCATTATACGATTTTATTATGTATAATAGGTTGATGTTTGATGACATTATGATTACAAAAAAATCATATACTGTATCATCAAATTTTATAATTACCCCTTAAAATTATTACAACTTATTAGATTTTACAATATCTAAATTATTACAATTTCATAATATTTCACTATAAAATGATTACAATCCCTTTCTCTATTGGAAATAATTTTATTCTCCAACAATAACGCCCTACAAACATAAGCATGAACTTTGCTTGTAGGACGCAATATAATTTATTTTGCTAATGACGTTTCTATTGCCTTAATCTCATCTTTAGATAAATTAACAGGTTTCTCTCCATCTTTGACATCTTCCTGCAACGCTTTTTGAGCTTCTTTTGAATGATACAATTCTACGATTTTAGCATATGTTTTGTTATCCAAGTCTTTGTCATTAACTGCAACAATATTAATATATGGCTTTACAGCATCTGAATTTGATTTTTCTAAAAATATCGGATCATTTTTAGGGTCTTTCCCCGCTTTAGTTGCTACACCGTTATTAATAACTGCAATATCGACATCAGATAAAGCACGCGCAGTTTGCTGTGCATCTACTGCAGTAATTTTTAAATGTTTTGGATTTGACGTTATAGCTTTCACTGTACCTGCTAATCCGAAATCTTTTTTCAGTTTTATTAAACCAGCTGCTTCTAATAGTTTAAGTGCACGTGCTTGGTTTGATACATCATTTGGAATGACAACTTTAGCACCATCTTTAACCTTTTTGACATCTTTAATTTTATCTGAGTAAATGCCCAACGGTGCTAAAACTGTTGTACTCAATGCTGAAATCTTTGTTCCTTTATGTGCCTTCTTATACTGATCTAAAAATGCAAAATGTTGGAATGCATTCATATCAATATCACCATCGTTTAATGCTTTATTCGGTAAATTGTAATCGGAAAAGTGCTTAATCTCCACATCAATATCATCTTTTTTAGCTAATTCTTTAACCTTCTCCCAAGCCTTAGTGTCATTTGATGCGACACCAATTGTTACTTTTTTATCATTGTTACTACCACACGCTGCTAATAATACAAGTGCTACGATAACTAACCCAATCAATCTTTTCATTCTATCAATTCCTTTCAAAATCTTCACTATATATCATTAATGTCTACGTATGAATCTAGCTAGGACATTCCCTAGCGTTTGAATCACTTGGACAATAATGACTAATACAATAACGGTAATAATAATGACCGTCGTATCAAATCTTTGATAACCATACACTAAAGCTAAGTCTCCTATACCACCACCGCCAACAGCTCCTGCCATCGCCGTACTTCCAATAAGTCCAATAATCGCAGTGGTAATTGCTAATACTAATGAACCTAACGCTTCAGGAATTAAAAAATATCTAATGATTTGTAGTGGTGAAGCGCCCATCGCTTTCGCCGCTTCAATAATCCCCTCGTCTACTTCTAATAATGAGTTTTCAACAAGTCTTGCAATGTAAGGTGCCACATATACTGTTAAAGGCACGATGGCAGCAGTCGTACCAATTGAAGTACCTACTACTAATTTTGTGAATGGTACAATCGCAATTAACAAAATAATAAATGGTAGTGACCTTAAAATATTGATTATAGGATTTAAAACTTGATGTATCACTATATTCGGCCATATGCCTTGTTTTCGAGTAATTACCAATAAGACACCTAATGGAATACCAATCACTGCTCCTAAAAATAAAGCAATAGATACCATATATAGCGTTTCGTACAATGCTTGTAATAACTGTGCACTGTCTAAATCAGAACCAAACATATGTTAATGCACCTCCTCAAATTGAATATTTTTCTCTTTGAAATATTGATTTATTGCCGTGTCATCAAATTGTTGATCCATATTAAATCGAAGCCACATATAACATACGGTGTTACCTTGTATTTCTGACATAGATGAAAATAAAATTTTAACCTCTCTGCCACAAATTTGAATCAAGTCATTTATAATCGGTTGTGTCACCTGAGTTTCCTCGACGAAGATTTTATAATCTTTAAAATCGCCAACTTGTTCGTCATTCAATCGACGAATCAATGATGTACTTGGCTCAGTCTGTATAACTGTAGACACAAAATTTTGAGCAATCGTCGTTTTAGGATGACTAAACACCTCTTTAACAGTTCCTGTTTCAACCACTTGACCCTTTTCCATTACAGCAACACGATTACAAATGTCTTTAATAACGCGCATTTCATGTGTAATCATCATAATTGTAATGCCAAAGGTTTGATTGACATTCTTTAATAACGTCAATATCGAAGCAGTCGTTGCTGGATCCAATGCGCTTGTTGCTTCATCGCATAGGAGTATTTTCGGATTAGTAACAAGCGCTCTTGCAATAGCCACCCTTTGCTTCTGCCCACCAGATAATTCTTCAGGAAATTGGTCTTTTTTATCACTCAATCCTACAAATTCAAGCATTTCCGTTACTCGTTGCTTAATTTCTGTTTTGCTTTTCTTACTTAAAATGAGTGGCATTGCTACATTTTTAAATACGGTAGCTGAATTTAATAAATTGAAATGCTGAAATATCATACCGATATCTTTCTTAATATCCCTCATCATTTTATCGCTATAATTCGTAATATCATGTCCATCTACAATCACTTGTCCATTCGAGGCAGCTTCAAGATGATTCACGAGTCTTACCAACGTACTTTTTCCTGCACCACTATATCCAATCACACCAAAAATATCATTGCGATTGACCGTAAATGATACGTCCTTCAAAGCATCTATTTTTTGCTTCTTTTTATTAAAGGTCTTACTTACCTGTCGAAACTCAATCATGCAAAGCCCCCTCCTTCAAATTCTTATCATTCCACTAGGAATAAAAGCATTATATGTAAAATTGCATATATCGTCAATACAATTTGCCGAATTTTCTAAAAAATTAAAAAATAAGCAATTCATGTGACAATGACGAATTGTGAGACTACTATGACATTTATCAAATTAAATCCATACAAATGTCCACCAAACCTCCATAACTCAATCACGAATGATTAACATCGCACAAAAAAAGCACTAGCATATTCAAGAACAACAAACGTTGAACTCAAAATATATGCCAGTGCTGCTATTATTTATAACGTATCTAGTGCTTGTTTTAAATCATCGACTAAATCTTCAGTATCTTCAATACCTACAGAAATTCTTACAAGTCCGTCTGTAATACCTTCTTTAGCTCGAATATCTGCTGGAATGGATGCATGTGTCATCAATGCAGGTACTGAAATTAAACTTTCCACTGCACCTAAACTTTCAGCTAATGTGTAATACGATGTTGCTTTAATCAATTGTTTGGCACTTTCTGTATTTTTCACTTCAAATGCAATCACACCTGTATGGCCATCCGCTTGAGCCATATGGACATCATGATTTAAATGACTTTCAATACTTGGATGGAACACTTGTTGCACAGCTGGATGTGCTTGTAACATTTTAATAATTTCAATAACACTGCGATTAATTTGTTCCATACGTAAACCTAATGTTTTAATACCCCTCACAAGTAAATAGCTATCTTGAGGTCCTAAAATGCCACCTGTTGAATTTGAAATAAATGCTAAACGTTCTGCAAGCTTGTCATCCGATGTTGCAACTAAACCAGCAACGACATCACTATGTCCACCTAAATATTTCGTTGCAGAATGCAAGACAATATCGATGCCTAAATCTAATGGATTCTGATAATAAGGTGTCATAAATGTGTTATCAACGACTGAAATCAAACCGTGTTCTTTCGCAATTTCAGCAGACTTTTTAATGTCAGTAACACGTAATAATGGATTAGAAGGTGTTTCAATAAACAACATCTTTGTTGTTGGGCGTATCGCTTGTACAATTGAATCTGTATGCGTTGTATCTACAAAATCCACTTCAATGCCAAATCGTGTAAATACTTTTGTCAATGCGCGATAAGTACCGCCGTATACATCTGAATTTAAAATAATATGATCACCTTTGTCCAACAGCATAACAACTGCACTGATAGCTGCAACACCTGAACTAAACGCAAAGCCATGTTTGCCATTTTCTAATGCCGTAATAACGCTTTCTACAGAACTTCTTGTTGGATTCGCAGTACGAGAATATTCATATCCTTGACGTAAATCACCAATATCATCTTGTAAATATGTACTTGTTTGATAAATTGGTGTAGTAACTGCACCTGTATAGTCGTCCGTTGTGTGTCCACCGTGAATTAATTTAGTTTTCTTATTCATAATCATTCTCCTCATAATTAAATATTTGCTTAGACATATATCGATCGCTACCATCTGGAAATACGACAACAATCGTACCTTCAGATAATTGCGCTTTTAAATTCAATGCACCTTGTAATGCTGCACCTGAAGAACTGCCTACTAACAACCCTTCATTTATAGCCAAACTTTTGACATTTCGAAAGGCATCTTGATCTTTAATCGTAAATATCCCATCTACAAGACGTCTCTCTAAAAATATCGGCCATTTCTCAGAACCGATACCTTCAGTGTCATGTGCATGAGCTGGCCCTCCATTTAACACGGACCCTTCTGGCTCAACGGCATAACATTGCACGTGATGTTGCTTTAAATAACGTGCGGTACCTGTAAATGTACCGCCAGAGCCAATACCAGCCACAAAATAATCAATTTGCTGTAATGCTGAAGTCAATTCGGGTCCCAATGTATGAAAATATGTATCCGGATTATGTTCGGATTCAAATTGATTCATATAAACGGCACCATATTTTTCAGCATAGGAACGTGCAGCTAATTGTGCCCCATGCATACCTTCAGACTGACTCGTCCTTGAAACATCTGCACCAAGCGCTATCATAATATTAATCTTTTCTTCTGAAAAACCATACGGCGCAAAGATCTTACATTTTAAATGATGTCTATTCGCTGCAATAGCTAACCCTATGCCTGTATTACCAGCAGTCGCTTCAACAATAGTTTGACCTGCACGCACACGCCCTTCTTGAATTGCCTTCTCTACTAAATATTTCCCGAGTCTGTCTTTAACACTGCCTCCAGGATTCCATTGTTCAAGCTTGGCATAAATTTTAACTTTATCATCACTATAATGTTCTAACAGTACTAATGGTGTATCGCCAATTAAATCATAAGTAATCATAGATGCACCCTCATCTGACATGCCGATCAAATGAATGAAACCTTTCTTCATGTCTCAATTTTAATTCTTACTTTTCAGATAAGAATTATAAACGACATTTTGTTATTTTGCAATTATCTAAGTTTCGATTAATTCAGAACCAGTACTAACTTTTCAATTCCAAACAAAAAAACACCTGAGCAACACAAATACTTGTGTGTCAGATGCTTCTATATATTAACTAAATAATTGCACGATAAAGACTAAAATAATAACGACAGGCATCGCATACTTAATTAAGTAATACCAACCACTGAATAATCTAAATCGATCTTTACCAAAATATTGTTGTAATAATTTTTTATCTAATAATTGTCCTACGACAAGCGTAGTACCTAATGCGCCTAATGGCATCAATACATTCGAAACGATGAAATCCATATTATCAAAAATCGTTCCCGCACCGAATCTTACATCTTTTAAGATACCAAAAGATAAGGTTGCTGGAATACTAATGATAAATACTAAAATACTACCGATCACTGCGACTTTTTTACGTTTTGTATTGTCATTCTTCGTGAAGTTAGAAACATTTAATTCTAATAAAGAAATAGATGACGTTAAAGCCGCAAATAAGAACAGCACTAAGAATCCCAAATAGAATAATGTGCCTAGATGCATTTGACTAAAGACCATTGGCAGTACTTTAAATAATAATCCAGGCCCTTCTTGTGGTTCATAGCCAAAACTATGTAACGCCGGAAATATAGCTAGACCTGCCAATACAGATACAAAGATATTCATAACAACGATAGAAATAGCTGATGACTTAATCGTCATGTCTTTAGAGGCATAACTCGCATAAGTAATCATACCTGTAGTTCCTAATGATAACGTAAAGAATGATTGGCCTAGCGCAAACAAGATACCGTCAGCAGTAATCTCTGACACTCTTGGTTGTAAAATAAATTTCACACCTTCTAAGGCGCCATCTAATGTTAAAGACTTAATCACAATGATGATTAAAAAGACAAACAGCAATGGCATCATAACTTTCGATGCCTTTTCTAATCCTTTTTCAACACCTAACATGACAATAATCATCGTAGCGAATATGAATATACCTTGCCCTAGAACAGTTAACCAAGGATTTGATATTACCGCTTCAAAATTCATTTCTTGGAGATGATTGATGCGTTGAAATATAACTAATTGCCATAATACTTGTCCGATGTAAATGACAATCCAACCACCGATAACACTATAGAAGCCAAATAAAATAAACACGGCCAAATTACCGTTCCAGCCAATGATATTGAGCCATTTTTTACCAGTTAATTTACTATATATTTGTGTTGTATATGTCCGTCCCATTTTCCCAACAGTGAATTCCATAATGAGTAATGGTAACCCAACAAAAATGGTGAATATTAAGAACATAGCTAGAAAGGCACCGCCGCCATAAATCCCTGCCATATATGGGAATTTCCACATGGCACCAAGACCGATTGCAGAACCCGCACTAGCTAAAATAAATCCAGTTGATGACTTCCATTGTGATTGTTGTCTTTTCATCATTCACATCTCCTTTAAAGCGTTAAAGCGTCTACGTGTTTAAGTAACACTCTAACATGTATGTAAATAACATGCAATACACCTGCATCAAAATTGTTTCATTAATACGGTAGCGCCTGGATTTATCATAATATAGTCAACTCTTGTAATGTGTTGTCATTACGCTACATTAAAATTCCTGGTTCAACGCTGTATACGTGCGCCAATATCTCGCCACATACAACACCATCTATATCCCCAACATCTCGCCACATAACAACTTCAGGTGCAATGCCCATAAAATGCCCACAACATTACAATACAAATCAACTTCTGGTATAACTCCATAATATTTCCACGACATCACACTAAAAATTAACTTTAGCTAAGTTCCCTATACTATCACGCCACAAAAAACACTCAAATGACAAATATAATAACATCGTCACTCAAGTGTTAATTTTTAAAATCTTCAATTATGTTAAAGCATTGAAAAAGCGAATAACATTTTCTTCTAAAATATCTCTGCCTTCTCCATGCGTCATTAAATGATGCGAATCCTTCAGACCATTTAATTCTTTGTCTACTGATCCTAAATGTTCATAAATAAAATGTGCACTTGTTTCATAGGATGGCGCATCTTTACCACCAAATAATATATTAGCTGGCATTTTAATAACATTTAAATTTGTCATGATATCATCAATAAAATGTTGAAACTTCGTAATTTCACCTTCATAATCATCAATTGCTGCTAATTGCGCACTCGATGCTTGCTGATCTAAATTTAAAATATCCGACATGCGTTGACTATAATAAACTAAATGTTCTATTAAACCATCGTCACTCTTTTCCTTTGGTGCTGACATGACAGCGATACGTTTCAAAGGATAGTGTTGCGCCAATTTTAATGTCATTAATCCACCTAAAGACACACCCGTTGCACTGATAGATTCATAACCTTCATTGACTAAAAATTGGTAAGCTTTCTCAACTTCTTCCCACCAATCATCTACATTATATGTCATGAAATCTTTCAACAGTAAGCCATGACCTGGATAATTCGGTGCATAACAACTAAATCCTTGGTCATTTAACTCAGCTGCAAGATGCTTCACATCCCGATTTGTACCTGTAAATGAATGTAATAATAATATCGCATGTCCATTTGTGCCTTTTAAATAAGAGGGACTCGGTGTTTTAATTCTCATTTTTCTATATACCTCCACTATGTCTAAAGATGTTTGCTAAACGCGTTGTCGTCGATGATTAATAAAGTATGGGTATACCATTAAGAATAACGCTACCCAAATGATTGCTAGTGACGTGCCGCCAATGACATCTGAAAAGTAATGCGCATGAAAATAAAGGCGACAAAATAATATGCTAAGCCATAATATTCCCATAACTAGCGCACTCAACACTTTTGTTATTGTCTTAGCAGCAAGTGAAATAATTATGATCATTAAAGCGAAATATAATAATGTGCTGGCGTTGGAATGTCCACTTGGAAATGAAAAGCCTGTATCAACGGCTAAATGATTATATGGTCTTGGACGTAAAACAGTATCTTTAGTTAATTTGTTCATGATGACACCTGAAACCAAATATGTCACAAACCAAACCGCTAAATGCCTCTGTTTAATAAACAGTATGATTGTGACGATAATGGAAATCAACACGACACCTTTGACATCTCCAATTTCCGCACTAAACGTCATATAGTAATTAAATAAATTGTTAACATACTGACGTTGTGGCTCACCGAAATAATCTGTAAACCATGTTAATGATCCCATATCTATATTTTTAAGCCATTCTTGATTTGTCACTACACTGTAAAACATACCTATAAATACAATCAGCGCGATTAAAAATAAAGGCACTGTCATTTTCGGTGATGTTAATTTTTTATCTATCATCTTACAATCTCCTCGTATCATCATTTTCATTTTACAAATGTTATCCATAATATCAATGTGCCACAAATTTCACTTTACCGACAATATCAAAATTATAAAGTTCATATTGTTATGTATATTGCAAATAAAACATTGTATAATTGAAATAACAATATTTTGCTATTTTCAATTTAGTACGATCTATATTTATTATACAGAGGGGGTAAGGCGTATCAATAGAGTTATTTTTGTCTATATAGCGTTAATCATTACATTAGTTAGATTCTTTACCCCTATTCATCCATCGTTTTCAAATTTGATTTACTGGATATTTGTATTATATTTTATTCCTATTATACTATGCGTTATCGGTTTCAAGGCCGAAAAACTTATTGCAACAATGGTCATTATACCTAATTTTTTAGGAATACTTTATCGATTATATGCCTACGTCACACATATACTCTTTATGTAAAAGGATAGTGGGCATGTCTCGCAACAAATATGCTTGCGTCGACTTGTCACCATTCGCAAATTTTATGACATACGCCTTTCACGGGCTATATTCAGACCCACGCATTCATCCACGTAATAAACACATCATGTAATAGAAAAACAGCACACCCAAATATATGGCGTTGCGCTGTTTAACCAAGCATACTTCTATAGCTTTAATAAGCCAGCAAAAGCATACCTAACCTTCTTAAATATGCTTTTCCAAATTATCCTCAAGTTTGAATACGATAATACGTTCACCTGTAACTGTACTTAAATCACTATGGAAGCTCATCACTTTGATACCTGTAATTTTAAAAATGATATCATTCAAATCTTGCTCACCGGATTCAACTAATTCAGAACGTGTTCGTTTAATATTTAGTAATCCTTCATTCGTACTACACACACGATATTCTGCTGGCGTTAAGATACCTTGTAAACTAATAATCACCATATCTCTTAAAATGTCTGATTTAACTGACAAGGAACCTCTGCCAAGGAAATCTTTTTCCCATTGCGTAATGGCTTTACTGATTTCAGCTTCGATTTCACCTTTCGTTCTTTTCATATCACTAACTCCAATAATATTAAAATTGATTACTTCATCTTTGTATCGTTATCACGACATCAACTATTACATTAAGTTTATCATTTTTAGTATATTTTAAGAAGCTAGAACATTGTAGATATGATGATATATTAGTTACTTAGCATCGCAACATATCATCGTTAAATCCAACTTTTAAAACGCCCTTCCTCATTAACGCTCATTAAACGCAGCCAATGATTAGACACCTTCCTAGCGAAATGGTCATTATTCGCGAGTAGTCTTGCTACAACATAGTCGGGTGCCTGAACAACGACAAGCAAACGAATTGGCGAATGATACATCGTTCGATCAGCAGCCATAACAGATTGCCATGATAAGCCATACATCAGATCACTCGCATTACCTTGCATGACACCAACACCTGACGTGACGGTTTGTGTCGCTTTATTCCCACTTCCGTAAAAATGCGGCGCAACTGTCGACGCATAATATTGTAAATTAATCCATTGTGCCACAAGCGCCGGACCAGAAATGATAGTATTTAACAATTTGCCATCTTTATCTTTACGCCAATCATAATTGTGTAAAAATGTCCGCCCTTCTAAATCAATGCCTTTTGTTAATTGGCGTCGTCCAATTATAAATGATGCATTTTTAGCCAAGCCCCATTCTGGACGTACCTCACTCCAATCACTCGCAAACCGCTGCGCTTCTTCCACTGGATGATTCACACGACCAATCGTTGGCAGTTTGTCCAAACGTTCGCGATTCGCGTGTTCAGAAATCATCGGCATCGCGTCATTCAATGATTCATATGCATCTAAAGCAATAGAAGATAATGTGTCTGGCACATATACCCATGCCAACGTATCAGTAGACGTATGATGTTCTGCTGCCGCAAAAACAGTTGTCTCTGGAATATACACACCTGATTGTTTTAATCCTTGTCTGACATTTGGACGATTACATATCATCGCTAATAACTTAGCATTAAAACCGCTTGATGCGCCACCACAAGCCCCACATTCAAGTGATGCATGATGTGGATTATTGTGAGAATGACTAGCATGACCTGCTAACACAACGAACGGCGCAAATGCTTCGGTTAAATCCATCAATTTCAACGCTTGTAACGCGAAATCAATTTGCTCTTGCTCAGTAAATCCAACAGGTAAGTCTGATGTTCGGTCAAACTCACGATCAATCGTTAACTTTGTTTCAGGCTTTTTCAACCATTTTTGTGTTATTTTTTGTAAAGACGCGCGACTTTTTCTAGGCATAATCGAATTGACAATGGTACTCAAGCTTAAAAATGGCCCACTTAATTCAGGCAATAACAGACTAGGCATAACATTATTTTTCATCAATTTAAATGTGTAAAACATCGATGACATTGTCTGTTGCTGTTGTCGATAAACATTCATATCGTAGCGGTCTGCAAATTCTTTAATGCGATATGCCGGCGGTACCATGACAGGTAATGAATCATGTTTGAATTGTTCGTCTACGGCATCTTTTTGAATAGGTAATCCAAAGAAACCTGCAATACCAATCGTTTCAAAGGGCCCTGCTGCTTCGATATGTCTACGAAATGGTTCTGAACGAACATCTATACAAAATGCAATTTGCGCTTTCGTTGATGTGCCCACCTGATTTAGCTCGCTATTATTTTCATCAACTGCTTGTGTGTCATTTAATAATACTGAATGTGGCTGATTAGCGTTATCATTTTCTGAGACATTTACTTGGTTTACATCTAATGCGCCCGCCACACTTTCATGACCTGCTTTAATTTTTTGTTTTAACTGAGATTCGTATGTCATTTCCCAGGCAATTAGCCATAAATTTTTAAATACATTTTTATTCATAGTTGCTGCAAAATGAATAAACGTTTGAATTTCATTGACGTCATGTTGTAGTAATACATCGCTAGGCATATCACTGTAGTAACACCATGATGCAACAGTTTGCTTAAACCAATTTTCCGATCTACTTTCACAATCTTTAGTGACTGACTTAAACTCATCACCAACTAGCAATTGTTCGACAACTAACCGAATTGCCAAATAATCCGTTAACAAATGTTGTTCAAAGTGATGCTGTTGTGAACGGTAATACAACATACCTGCCCAACCCGGTAACGCCAAAAGATGTCCTTCAACATAAGCTTGGTAGTCTTCCTGATCTATTGAAAAATGAGTTAATACTGACTCTATCGTCATTTTAGGATCATTGGGCAAGCCTTTAATCACTTGGCGCTGTGCTTTAGTAAAACTATGATCATGTTGCGCTAAATGCAACCATGCATGGTAAAAACTTTGCTCACGCTTCGGCATTGTCCAACTCGATAGAAATTGATCGATATAAAGTTTCGTCCATTTAATCATTTGACGATTCACTTGTTCGCTAAGTGGCTCACCTTGTTCATCTATTATTGCATCACTCATCGGACGTACATCATAGTGATGATATGAATCAGCCATATCACGTTTTGATTTTTCTAATAGTAGATCAGCAACAACATCAACATTTGAATGATTCATATATGATGCAGGTACGTCTTTTAATGTTTTAATGTTATCAATATAAAGATTGATGTAGTGTTGCGGGATATTGTAGTGATGTTCAAGTAACATATCAGTAACAAGTTGATTAAAGACACTTTCGTCTAATTCACCACGTGCCACAGCACTTTCTATTAATGCTTTATTTGGAAAAATATCCACATCTCGAACATCACGTAACCATTTTGCAACATCTTCAAACGTATCCGCTTCTAATCCTTCCCATGGATTTCGTGCTGCAAAAATCGAAATCGGTGATAATGGTGTAATAACACGTTTCGCATTTTCAATGACTGAATTGATATTTAACTGTGTTGTCATACCTTTCACCTCCTATAAATACTTCTTCAAATAATTCGGATGACTTTCTATCGCTTTCGAGCGTGCTTCACCTAGATTAACTAACCACACGTACAATACCGCAAAACCCTTAGAGTATCGATGACGCGCCACCCAAATACTTAATAAACTACCAAATATTAAAATGACAACACTAATGATGACACTCACTGTAGGCGGCGTTGTCGCATGTGTTGTTATATTTTGTAATACATCGTAAAAATAATTGTGTGTGATGACGTAGATAAATGTCACAATTGCAATCAAAATCATGCCAACCAGACGTGCCATGCGCCCTTTACTAAAGGCTACCATCTGATTCCAAGATACAAGTAATGACCATGCTAGAATGAGTGCACTTAACACTTCATATGCACTTCTGTCACTACTCATCCAAAATAGAAATGCCACGATAATAGCTAATACACGTCCCATGACAATCCAGCCATAAGCGTCTTTAGCAGATGCTTGTTTTGGAATATTGAATCGCTTCACGATAGAACCTGATTGTAAAAATAATGTTGCTTTAAAAATACCGTGCAATATTAAATGAATAATCGCTGCTGAATATACACCCAATGCACATTGAACTAACATAAAGCCCATTTGACTCATCGTAGAGCCGACTAACTGTCTTTTGTAATCCACTTGAACCAAGCTAATACCCGATCCTAACAATACAGAAATACTAGAAAGGATAAGTAATAATGATAACGCAAATCCATTATCAAATATCGGCGCAAAACGAGTTAGAATAACACCACCTGCATTCACAATTCCTGCATGCATAATTGCCGATACTGGCGTTGGTGCTGTTACAGATTCAATCAACCATCGATGAAATGGAAATTGTGCTGCTGGTATCATGACAGCTAATACAAGTAGTACATTCGTCAACAATGACCATGTCGAATTAGACATATGTTGAGGCACGCGCCACTCGCCAGTCGCAATATAAATAGTTACAATTGCTCCAACGAATGCAAGCCAACCACATAAAAATGTCATACTTGATAATTTCGCAGACTCACGTGGCACTTTCCAAAAACGATTAACGTTCATCAGCAATGTTAAACATAATAATGTCATACCCCAGCAGAGTGCCATCAGTCTTAAGTCTTCAGACATCCATGCTAAAGATGCAAACGACGTAATCGCAGTGAACAATGGAAAGTAATGTCTATAATGATGATCACCTAGTAAATATCGCATTGAAAACTTTTGAATAATAAAACCAAGCGCCATTACAAAGCCAGCTAATAACCAAGATAAACGATCTATTTTAAATGGACCTAAGACATGTTGACCATGAATACCGAAAAAGCCAATGACTGCAAATAATACTGGCATGACTAGTATGTATAAATGTAATTTAATATATCTCATTGGCATAACTGGTGCTAAAAACAACAAGCCACTTATCAATGCAATGATAAGCGCAATAACAAACAGTGAAAATAGCAATTGAAAACTTAACACTGCATAACCTCCTTATTTCTAATCTCTCGCATAATTGCTTATGTATAAAATAAAAACCTACAATAGTAGATTCTGTACATAATGGCAGAAAATTTACTATTGCAGGTTTCAGTTTAACTAGACACTGCATCACGGTACGTTGATATACCTTGTTGCATTGTTCTCTTTAAGCGTGCTCCCATGCACATATGTATATAAAATGTTACTTCTGTCTGTTCAATTCATCTTCATAAATATGCTTTGCCTAGACGAGACCTAACGTGTTATTCGTTTTAAACTTATAACATAAAATATAATTAAATTTCTGCTTCATGTCAAATTCATGAGCTTAACCTCTATTAAACCAATGATTGTAAAGATTTTGTAAATGCACCTGTACAGTTAGGCAGTATTTCCCGTCCTTTTAAAATAAAAAATTCGCAGTTATGATCATAACAATTCAAGTTAGGAAAAAAAATCAATTACGCACAAGATAACTATGTACAATGAAGTTAACTCATAAGCAAAGGAGGTAATCTTAATGGGTATCATCGCTGGCATCATTAAAGTTATCAAAAGCTTAATCGAACAATTCACTGGTAAATAAGATTTCATAACAAACAAAGGAGGTCTTTCACATGGGTATCATTGCAGGAATCATTAAATTCATTAAAGGATTAATTGAGAAATTCACTGGTAAGTAAGTTATAAAAATCTCATAGATATGAACATCTTATTTGAAGGGGGCCATTCACATGGAATTCGTAGCAAAATTATTCAAATTCTTTAAAGATTTACTTGGTAAATTTTTAGGTAACAACTAATCTCAAACATTAACGATCAACAACTCATCACTATGTTAAATCAACATACAGGAGGACAAAACGATGGCTATTGTAGGTACTATCATTAAAATCATCAAAGCAATTATCGACATTTTCGCAAAATAATTTAAGCGAATTGAATACTTAAAATTCTCAGGCCACTATACCAATAGGGATGGTGGCTTTGCTTTGTGTTGATTTATTGATGTGAGGTGAGTCTTGTTAGTTTGTTGCAAATAAATGGTCTTGGTTTTTTGTATAGGATGTTCTTGGTGGGACGTACGGAATATTCGTGATCTTTGTAGTCTGACGCGTTATATTTTTGTGGCGTGTTTTATGTTTGATACTCGAGGTCTGAGACATTCATGATTTGGCATACGAAATCTTAATGATTTTCATAATCTATCCCAAGATATATTGGCCACGTGCAGAATTGCGTTGCACGTTTAGACTGAAACACTCGTGTGACCGTAAGTGTTAATAGTACATTGATAGCTGCATTTACTTCACTCATTTTTATGACTGTTAAACAATGATTGTACCTTCAATTAACAGTTGGTACGATGGTTTTGCCATTTTTCATCAAAGCAAACATAAAAAGGACTAAGACATATACATGTCCTAGCCCTATGGATAAAATGCAAATTTCTGCTTTATCAAAACTATCACACTTTAGATAGATTGAAAACAAAAAGATCCTAAGAACATCTTAACTTTTTATTAATTGTCATAAATTGCAAACAATTAAGCCACAATTTAAAAATGATTATACTTCATTCAACTTATCGTGCTGGTCTAATTTGCCATTGATATGGATCTTCAAATTGTTGCCAATCTGCATCAATTTCTTGCGCATTGACTAAGCATGCATCGAGTTCTTTTGTTAATTTTTCTTCATCTAAGTCGGTACCAATAATGACAAATTGTGTATGACGATCGCCATATTCTGGATCCCATTCAGCTGCGACGTCTTGGCGTTCTGCTAATATTTGCGTTTGTTGTGCTTCAGACATACTAGCCACCCAATATGTAACTGGATGAATATTGCAAGATGACCCTGCTTGAGATAATAAACATGCTACGTGATTGTATTGTGCTAGCCATACGATACCTTTTGATCGAACGACATTATTTGGCATGGTTTCTAACCAATCATTGAACCTTTTAGCATGGAAAGGAAGTCGACGTTTATATACAAACGATGATATACCATATTCTTCTGTTTCAGGTGTATGCGATGCATGCCCACCAGACTCAAGTTCTTTGATCCATCCTGCTGACTCGCTCGCTTTTTCAAAATCAAAACGCTGCGTATTTAAGACTTCTTTTAAATCCACTTCAGAATTTATTGTCTTAATAATTTTAGCAGTAGGTTGCAATGCACTTAACACTTTTTCTAACTTCGCAAGTTCTTCTTCACTAATTAAATCAATTTTATTAATAATCAATACATCACAAAATTCAACTTGGTCAATTAATAAATCAGCAATCGAACGCTCATCTGTTTCATCAACGCTTTGATCACGATCCATCAATAAATCTTCTGAGTTGATGTCATGTACGAAGCGGTTAGCATCCACAACTGTAACCATTGTATCTAAACGGCAAATCGCTGTAAGATCAATGCCAAGTTCATCATCAATATATGAGAAAGTTTGTGCAACAGGTACTGGCTCTGAAATCCCTGTTGACTCAATAACAATTTGATCGATGCCACCTTTTTTCACTAAACGCTCAACTTCTTTTAATAAATCGTCTCTAAGTGTACAACAGATACAACCATTAGAAAGTTCGACTAATTTTTCGTCTGTGCGCGATAGTCCCCCACCATCTGCGACAAGATCTTTATCGATATTGACTTCACTCATATCATTTACAATTACCGCAATACGTCGACCTTCTCGATTTTGTAAAATATGATTTAACAACGTTGTTTTCCCCGAGCCTAAATAACCACTTAATACCGTAACTGGAATTTTAGCCATATATATACCCTCACTTCAATTTATTTGTTTCGTTCGTTTGCAAATAGGAATAATTCCGTTTTACATTATATAGGAGCATTTCCTCTTTCGCAATCTTCGATAATAAAAAAATAGTATACTTAATTAAATTATTGAGCACTTTACTTTATAATGGAGACAAAGATATATCTCACGAGAGAGAATCGAGGTGTATAAACATGCTATTTGTCATTTTAGTTTTATATATCATTGGTATTACATTTATTCTACTCAGTGTTTTTGGTTCAAAGACTGAAGGATTATCTACGAAACATACTTTATATACCATTGGCAGTGCTATTATAACGATTGCTATTTTCATTTCAATTGGCTATGCCATTCAATACTTAACTGCAGCGCTTTATGGTTTGTAAGGTGAGGATGATTTATGGCGGATAGTTCGAGAGAGTTTGACTTGCGTTGATTTTGATAAAGAGGTCATAGCTTTTGGTACTTGAGGATTTTGTTGTTGCTGTTTGGAATTTGGATATGTTTAATGCGGGACAGTAATTTAAGTTGTGTTTTTACAATTGTAAGTGTGATATTTCGATTCAGTTCGAATTACTTCACATGGGAATAAAATAAAAAGAAGCGGCCTAGTGTCAGTTGTGAATACACTGAACATTGGTCGCTTTATTTAGTAGTACGATATGTAGTTTAGCTATTAATTTTTTTCAGGTCATCCTTAATGCTGTCTATCTCAGACATGGCACTTTTAACCCAATCTCCTTGAGCCGCGCCTTTAAAATTAGCTTTAAAAGCCTCGCAATGATGCGCCATTTGTTCAATTAATACTTTTTCTTCACCTTTTAATCCATTTTCAATATCTTTATATTTATGCTTATGTTCAGGTGCAACAACTGAACGAATGTTTTCTTTTTGAGCATTCATTTTAGATATGAGATTAAGTGTTTCTACTGTAGTACTTATATCTGGCATTCTTAAGGTCATATCTGGTTCTATTAGAGTCATTTAATCTCCTCCAAATTATCAGTCACTTAGTTTATCTAACTGCTTTTCATAAGACTTTTTTAAGTCTTCTTTATATTCTTCTAATTTCCATTCTTGCTTTCTAATTATCTCATTGATTTCTTGCTCATACGCTTCTATATTTCTCGTCATTTTCCTTTGTGCATCTTCACTATAATTCATTTCGTGTTTCAAATATTGAAAAACATCATAACTACGTTCATTTTCTTTTCGAGTTCTATGCCTAAGTTCATTTAAATTTTGCAGTTCATTCTCTATACGTTTTTTCTCAGATTCATATGATTCTTCTAATTCATTTTTATTATTAATTTGATTAAACATCATAGTAATCCACCTATTTGTGATGCAAGCACTTGATCTTTATCAACGATTTCATTAATACTGAGTCTAACTCTCATAATATAATTTGATACAGAAGACCCTATCGTTGAAAGTTGTCTTTCTTTTGCAGATATCATTTGTTCAGGTTCTCTTACCATACTACTTTCATTCACTTGACCTTCATCTAAAGCATTGAGAACTCCATTTACACTCAAATCTTCACCTACAGCTTTTCCAGCTTTTTGAGCGTCTTCCCAATTTTTTCCAAATTTCTTTTTCTTTTCATTATACATTTTTTTGATTTGATTAATTTCATCGTCTATCAGTTGACTGAATGACTGCGCAATTGTTAAAGCTGTTAAACTTTCTAAAACTTTTTGCTGCGAAGAAGATAATCCTCCTCCATTTGTAGTCATCATATTTGCTCTAAGTAATTCTATACTAGCTAATTTAGAGATAGCATTATTTGAATGCTTTACAAATGACTTATTATTTTCTTCTGCATAACCTTGTAGTTTTTTAAGTTCTTTTTTTATAGCTTTTTGTTCTTCTTCGGTCAGAAAGCCTTCCATTTCATGACCTTTACCATTTTTAAAGACTTTATCATTACCGAAAAAAACATAATGCTTATATTTCTTCAGATTTTCTGTCAATGCATCATTTTCTGCAACAAACCTAGTAATATTACCTTTATAATTTTTATATAACTCTAACAATCGTTTTCCATCTGGGGAATTAGGATTCAAACTAGTTATAGAAATAGGAGCTGGATTATAAACCACAATGTTCGGAATACCATTACTCATTCCTAGAACTACCGCATCTCTTCCACCTAGTGAATGTCCAGTAATAAAATCAATATCATACTTACTTTTTATTTTATTTATAAATTCTTGCGTATTCGCATATCTATAGTTTTGATCAGATGCAGGAGAATATAATATTTTAAGATCTGCATATCCATCTTTAACTGTTTCCAAAGCATTGGTAAAATTTTGTCTTGAAAATTCACCTTCTTTTAACTTTTTAAAGGCTTCGCCTTGTATATTAGTCCCAGTCATCCCAAGAGTTACTTTGCCTGTATCTTTATTTAAAAAAGCAGAAGTTGTTACTCCATTAAGAGAATCAGTATAACTATCAACATATTCAAGATTAGAAGGGAATTTTTTCGCTTCTTTTAATTGATCTATTTGTCTACCTATTGTTTTACTTTTAATTCCATATAATTTCGCATTTTCAATTTCATAACTTATTTTAGAAATAGCTGTAGTTTCCTCAGTATTATATTTAATAGGTCCTGGATCTATTTTGTATTTATCTTTCATCTTCATCCACCTTCGCCGGCTGGAAATTTAATGAATCTATTACTGACAAATCGCTTTTTTCACCTTTTGAAAAGTCAATTTCCAACTTTTTATAACCCACAGAACTTCCTTTCAAATTACCATCAATATGCATTTTTAATACCGGTGCTTTATCAGTAGGAATATTATAACGACTTCTTAATTGCTTAACATTTTCATCTTTATTGCTCATTTTAAATTTTGCGTCATAACTTGGAACATTCTCATTAATTGAGACATCACCATTGTTGTAATTTTTCAATTCTTTAAGGTTTGCATATTGTCCGAAAAATTTAAAGTTTTCTATTCTCTTTTTTAGTTTTGGATCTTCTACCTTGTCTAATAAGATAATTTTATTATTTTTCATTTCAACTTTATATTTTTTTCTATCTGGGAATTTATCCTTTTCATAAAATGTCTTAACAAAATAATGTCCCTTTGCTGTCCGTGTATTTCTATCTAAGTATAAGACCATACCTTCATTACTTAATTCGTCTGCTTTATTACTTTTGGCAAAATCTGTATATATCGTCCACATACCTTTATCACCTTTTTTAAACTCACCATCTCGATATCCTTCTTTGTCATATAGATCCTCGAGATTCTTAATTGGATACATATCTAACGTTTTCGCAAAACTCTTTTTGATTTGTTCTTCTTTTGAATCTGTTTTATTCGTTTGTTCCTCTTTTTTCTGTTCATCTTTCATATTTCCACATCCCCCAATAAAAATGATTAAAAGTAATACACTCATGTACAAAGCAATTTTTTTTATATACTCCATCATTTCACATCTCTCTGCTTTAATTTTATAAACATTTGAATATTTCATATAACTTATTAAAATAGTGATTATTCAACTTTTATGTTATCAAACAAAACTAACTTATTCAATTTAATACATGTAATTCATTTAACTTTATTATTAAATGTTCTAACGTCATTTTTTATAATAATAATTATACTTATTTATCCTCGCTTGGATTAAAGTAGACACTATCTGTGAAGTAAATATTTTCTTCCTTGTTTTCAACAAAGGTAAATTCAATATTTTTATATCCGACTGATGAACCTTTTAAATTACCTGAGCCTTTCAATAATAATTTAGGCGCTTTTTGCGTCGGGATATTATATCGCTTACGTAATTGTTCTACATTGTAATCACTGTTTTTCAATTGATATTGTGCAGAGTATATTGGTGCTTCTGGGTTATATGTCACTTCTCCGTCTTTATAGTTTTCCAATTCTTTGAAATTCCCGTATTGTACAAAGAATTTAAATTCTTCAATTTCTTTTTTTACTTTTTCATCATCGATTGGTTTTAATGGAATGATTTTATTATTTTCCATTTTCACTGGATATTTTCGTTCATCACTATATACCTTGCCCTCACTGTCTTCTTTAACTATCCTGACAAAATATTCACCAGTGCATGTTCTACTATTTCTATTTAAACGTATGACCATACCTTTAGATACCATATTTTCATTTTTCAGTTCTGTTGTCATTTCAGATCTAATAACCCAAGTACCTTTGTCGCCTTTTTTAAATTTTCCATCTCGATATCCCTCTTTGTCATAAAAGTCTTCTAGATTTTCAGTAGGATACATGTCTAACGTTTTTGCAAAACTCTTTTTAATTTGTGCTTCTTTTGAATCTCCTTTTGATTTTTCTGAAGTATCGCTTGATTTATCACAACCTATTATAAAAACACTCAAAACCATAACAATTATATAAAGTAAAACTCTTTTAAAATATCCCATCTTTTCACTTCTCTCTTGTTTTAAATTAGTTTATGCCCCTGGTTTTATTTACTAATTACTATGTGATGGTCCGAAGTTCAAAAAATCACTCATAAAAGTCTCATCCTCTTTCTCCTTAGAAAACATGTACTCTATCTGCTTATATCCAACTGAGCTACCTTTAATATC
Organism: Staphylococcus sp. EG-SA-18; assembly: GCF_017151825.1. Lineage (NCBI taxonomy): Bacteria > Bacillati > Bacillota > Bacilli > Caryophanales > Staphylococcaceae > Staphylococcus > Staphylococcus sp. EG-SA-18. The sequence continues at coordinate 5,944 of NZ_JACYVY010000016.1, read as the reverse complement.
TCCGTCTATATGCAGTTTTAATATTGGAGACTGCTTGGTTGTAATTGGGTACTTTTCTCTAAGTTTTTTTACATTTCCATCACTATTATTCCTTTTGTACTCTGCTTCATAATACGGAACATTTTCATTGATAGATATTCTTCCATTTTTATAATTTTTCAAATCTTTAAAATCTGCATACTGACTAAAAAATTTAAAATTTTCAATTTTATGTTTAAGGTTTACATCTTCTACTTTATCTAAAACTACTATCTTATTATTTTTAAGTTCAACACGATAATTTTTTTCGCGTGTCATCTTACCCAATTCATCATAAGTTGTTCTTATAGTATAATGCCCAGTTGCCGTCCTCATATTTCTATTCAAATGTAGCACCATACCTTCACTATCCATTTCACCTGGTTTGTTGCTTTTAGCAAAATCTGTTGATATTGTCCACGTCCCTTTATCACCTTTTTTAAATTCGCCATCACGATATCCTTCTTTGTCATATAAATCCTCGAGATTCTTAATTGGATACATATCTAACGTTTTCGAAAAACTCTTTTTAATTTGTGCTTCTTTTGAACCTTCTTTTGGATTTTCTGCAGTATCGCTTTGACTATCACAACCCATTATAAAAATGGTCAAAATAATAACACTTATGAACAATGCAAGCCTTTTTAGATATTCCATTCCTTCACACCCTAATATTTAATTATCAGTACTATTTTTTCGCTGGCTTATAACTTAAATAATCAATGACTGAAATATCCCTATCTTCTTTTGAAAAATCTATTTCTAACCTTTTATATCCAACAGAACTACCTTTTAAGTCCCCGTCAATATGCATTTTTAACATTGGAGCTTTATCAGTAGGAATGTTATAACGACTTCTTAATTGTTTAACATTTTCATCTTTATTGCTCATTTTATATTCCACGTCATAACTTGGAACATTCCAATTTATTGACACGTCGCCATTGTTGTAATTTTCCAAATCCTTAAAATTTGCATATTGTCCGAAAAATTTAAAGTTTTCTATTCTCTTTTTTAGATTTGGATCTTCTACCTTGTCTAATAAGATACTTTTATTATTTTTCATTTCAACTTTATAATTTTTTCTATCAGGTAATTTATCCTTTTCATAAAATTTCTTAACAAAATAATATCCCTTAGCCGTTCGAGTATTTCTATCCAGATTTAAAACCATACCTTCATCATCCAATTCACCCGGTTTATTACTTTTAGCGAAATCTGTGTATATCGTCCACATCCCTTTGTCACCTTTTTTAAATTCGCCATCTCGATATCCTTCTTTGTCGTATAAATCTTCAAGATTTTTGATTGGGTACATATCTAACGTTTTCGCAAAACTCTTTTTGATTTGTGTTTCTTTTGAATCTCCAGTGATTTTATTACCACCACCGCAAGATGTTACAAAAATGATTACAATCAACAGGCTTATACACATTCCAATCCTTTTTAAATATCCCATCGTTTCACGTCTCTCTGTTTTAGAATTATTTCTACATCTAATTATCTTTAGCTAACTCCATCAGATGGTCCAAAATTCACAAAATCTCTAACAGCTGTTTCTTCGTCTTTTACTTTTGAAAAATTAAATTCTATATTTTTATATCCAATTGAACTTCCTTTTATGTCACCATCTATATGTAATTTTAATACTGGAGATTTTTTTGTTGTGATTGGATAAACCTCTCTAAGTTTTTTTACATTTTTATCCGTATTACTTATTTGATATTCTGCATCGAAACTTGGTACATTATCTGCACTTGATATATTTCCATTTTTATAGTTTTTAAAATCTCTAAAATCAGCGTACTGACTAAAGAATTTAAAATTTTCTATTTTATTTTTGAGCTTTGAATCTTCTACATTATCCAAAAGAACTATTTTATTATTTTTAAGTTCAACATGATATTTTTTTTGATGCTCTTTTTCATTAAATTCATCATGAACTTTGCTCGTGTAATAATATCCTGTTGCCTTCTTTATATTTCTATTTAAAAATAAAACCATGCCTTCATCATCTATCTCACCTGGTTTGTTACTTTTAGCAAAACTTGTGAGTAAAGTCCATGTACCCTTATCACCCTTTTTAAATTCACCATCTCTATAGCCTTCTTTGTCGTATAAATCCTCGAGATTTTTGATTGGATACATATCTAAAGTTTTCTCAAAGCTCTTTTTAATTTGTGCTTCTTTTGAATCTTCTTTTGTTTTATCACTTTTGCCACAACCTGCTATAAAAACTATTAAAATTAAGATACTTATGTACAATGCAAACCCTTTTAAATATCCCATCGTTTCACGTCTCTCTGTTTTATACTTCATTTATATTCTCTTTTCATATAAATAATTAATTATTTTGTATATTTCTCTTTTACGTTACCAAAATATACATATACAATCAATTTAATTTCTTAATTAAATTTGTACTTATTATTATGTTGCGTCATTTTTTTATTATTGTTTCATTTGATTTAAACCCTCTTTGAAATCAAGGTTTTAGTAGGAAAATCCATAACCATCGCATTAAAGATTAATTGCATTTAAACAATATTTGTCACTTTAACTATTTATTAAAATTATTAAATCGGCTTAATAAACGTAATTTTCTCAATATTCAGTGTTATGATAGAGTTACATTTTTTAGAGGAGTGATAGATATGAAATTTAAAAAGGTTTTAGTAGCTACGGCAATGGTAGGTGTTTTAGCAACTGGCGTTGTTGGATATAGTAATCAAGCAGATGCGAAAGTTTATTCTCAAAATGGACTTGTACTACATGATGATGCAAACTTCTTAGAACATGAATTAAGCTATATCGATGTGTTATTAGATAAGAATGCTGACCAAGCTACAAAAGACAACTTAAGATCATACTTCGCCGATAAAGGACTACATTCAATCAAAGACATTATCAACAAAGCTAAACAAGACGGCTTTGATGTTTCAAAATATGAACACGTAAAATAAACTCAATAATGCTTTGTAACAAAGCACAAAAAACAGCTCAATGACGTTGAAGTCAGTGATTAACTCACTAGTTTCATTACATCATTAAGCTGTTTTATTTTATTAATTATTTTTCTAATTTTGGTGCCTTACGTTCAACTTTCTTTTCACCTAATGGATAGAACCAAGTTGATGGATTACCTTGAACATCATAGCCGACAATTTTATCACCATGTAATTTATGATATGCAGGCGTGTTTTCAAGTTTCTCTTCAAATTCACGTTCTTTCTTTTCTTCCGGAGATTCATAAACATCGATATACTTAGAAACGAATCCTTGATGTAATAGCTCACCAGTAATAGGTTTAACTACTGCAAAATTCAATGTTTCTCCATTTTGTAATCTGAAACCAGCTTTTTCAGCATCAAAGCTAAATTTACCATTTTCATCTACTTGAATATCAGGAAACAGTTGCGCATCACCTAAGTCAGAATATACTTTCACTACTGCATTCGCGAATTTAGTCTTACCTGTAATTTCTTTAGTTCCCTGTTTATCGAGAATACCTTTACCTTGTTCTGTATGGTACAAACTTCCATAAATTTCATCTACATGTAAATCTTCTTTAACATCTTTCAATACTTTTACTTTTTCCACTTTAGTATGGTCATATTTAGTTTCTGCTTTATCAATATCTTCTAAACTCGTTACTTTAGTTTTGAAAATTAATGACTTCAATGCTTCATCTTCATCATCAGGTGCAAATGTTAATGAGATTTCATCATTTTTCTTTAACTCTAAGTTATCAAAAGGATTTTTTTTGAAATCAAAATCAAAATATCCTTTTTCATTAATAGGCATCCAAACACCATCGGAACTAGCTTTAGTATCTTCTTTACTAATTCCATCTTTAGCTCTTTCTTCAAAATTAATAAATTTATTATTAATAGATAGAGCAACTTTACCTTTTACAGACGTATGACCTTTAATAATACCTGAACCTTCAGTAATAGGTTCGATGAAAACTTGGTGATGTCCATCTTTTTCTTTTAGTTGTTCTTTCGGTATTTCATACGCTTTTTCATATCGTGGTGTTGTGTATGTAGCTTTAGCATCTGTGTTTTCTTCCTCAGTACCAGCTTTTTCAGTTGAATCTTCTTCTACTTCTTCATCTTCTTCATCATCACCTAAATCAGGACTGGATGACGAAACCTCAATTTCTTGATTATGAACAATTTTTCTATTGTGTAGTGGATACTCGAATCTTCCGTTTTCATCAGCAAATACTAAATCACTATTTCCTCCATCTACTGAATCAGCACTTTTACCATCTATATTCATTAGAATAATATGGCTGGGTAAAGTAGTCCCTGTTACCTTTTGAGCACCAGGTTTAATGGGGTCTAAATTAACAAAATTCTTTTTTGTTTGTTCCGAACTTACTTCTTGATTATTTTGAACTGGTTGTGATCCAACTTTGATTTCTTCAGTTGCATTCACCTTTGGGTTCTTAACAGTTTGGCTACCTTCAGATGCTTCTGCTTCGCCATTTGTCATGATATATAACATAGTAATTGCAACTGATACTAAACCGACTTTCATTTTACGTAATTTAAAATTTTCTCTCATGATATACTCCCTCGAATATTATTATAAATTCACTTCAATTTTCTTTATATTTCTACTATCAATCGTATCACCCATGCGATGAGGCTGTAATTTTTTATTTAATTCAAACGTATAGTAGCCGCCATTTTTCATAGAAACTTTAATTTTGCTGTCTTTAGGCTCTGTCTTATAAAGATCATGTTTATCAATTAATTGCTTTCTTAGTTTGAAATCAAGTTCTTTTAATGAAATTTCTTCTTTATTGATGCTATAGTATTCTGAAGTCACAGAAGCAGTATTTTGACCGTTACTCTTAGAAGTCAATAAATTAACGTTTTGTACAGGGTCTTTATATTGATTCTTATTTGTTTTTGTAATTCCACCAATTGATATATTATCTGCGTGTTTACCTGACCCTTCTCTTACAACAAATACATCAAGTCCTTCATAATCTTCATCGTCCTTAAACCTTTCTTTGTCTGTGCCAAGTAAAGTAACTACATTAAGTTGTGGTCCATCAATAATGTTCATTTTATTACCTTCTCTATAACCACTCACATTTTGAAAATTATATCCTGTTCCACTGTAGTATTTTTTTAATTCTTGTGTATCTTTTGAAGTAACTGATAATCTGCTTTGCTCAATTGCTTTTACTGGCTGAGCAGTAGTTGTAATCATCCCTGTTGTTAAAATCCCTAGTGCTAAACTTGCTTTAGCAATATTTTTTAATTTCATAATTCTATGCTCCCAATTTTTAGTCTATTTGATTTATTCTATTACGCAATACGAACAATCCTCATTCATTATAATGAGCAATGGTCGTGCTTCACATTAAACTTACTTTAACTAAAAATTAATCATTATTAAGTAATTTAATAAATAGTTAACTAATATCATTCAATTCCTATCGATCTACTCTCTTTTATTTACGAATAACACTTTATCTCAACTTAATCTTTATTTAACTACTTATTCTGTACACAATTTCGACACAAAAAAGACACTGTGCTATCACAGTGCCTAAATTTAATGTTCGTTTTTGATTTCATTGAACTTTATTTCTTATTTGTAAAAGTTACGCAATATGATGGTGAAACATCTGAAATAAACAAATAATAAAAACTATATTGCAGCGACAAATCAAATAAACATTTTCTGTAAAAACGCCTTTTTCCTCTCTTTTAATTGGTCTATCTTGTGCAATTGTTTAGTAGTTATTCCAGATAAAACTTCTAGAAACCCTCTTATTTTCTGTTGTTCTTCAAGAAGTGGCAATTGTATAGATATCAATTTAATAGATGAATAATTTATATAAACTTGGGTTGCTCCTTGCATCATACCTTTTATTTTATTTCTAATTAAATCTGTATTCATT
>NZ_JACYVY010000015.1:0-50102 GCF_017151825.1 Staphylococcus sp. EG-SA-18 | reverse complement strand
ACTGCTGTTCTCTATTTATACAATACTTCGTATTGAATGGCTTCGCTTTCCTAGGGTGCCGTCTCAGCCTCGGTCTTCGACTGGCACTGCTCCCTCAGGAGTCTCGCCATTAATACTACGTATTAACATGTAATTTTACTTTTAAATACTTTAAAAAAAATAAGACACTTTGCCCAACTTACACTACCAATAGAAACTTCTGTTAGAATTCCTCAAAATGATATTTCACGATATGTTAATGAAATTGTTGAAACGATACCTGATAGCGAATTCGATGAATTCAGACATCATCGTGGCGCAACATCCTATCATCCAAAAATGATGTTAAAAATTATCTTATATGCATACACTCAATCTGTATTTTCTGGTCGTAGAATAGAGAAATTACTTCATGACAGTATTCGAATGATGTGGTTAGCTCAAAATCAAACACCTTCTTATAAAACTATTAATCGTTTTAGAGTAAATCCTAATACTGATGCATTAATTGAATCTTTATTTATCCAGTTTCATAGTCAATGTTTAAAGCAAAATCTTATTGATCATAATTCAATTTTTATTGATGGTACAAAAGTAGAAGCTAATGCCAATAGGTATACATTTGTGTGGAAGAAAAGTATTCCAAATCACGAATCGAAATTGAACGAAAATTCAAAAACACTATATCGTGACTTAGTTGAAGAAAAGCTGATTTCTATCAAATAATTAATAGAAATCAGCTTTTTTACATTGCCTAAGAACTTAATGTTCCAGCCTGAGCGTGTCATTAACATAATAATAATACAATTTTAGCAGTGTGTATCTCTTATTTTAAAATATTAATCAATTTATCGAGAACATCATCATGTTTATTAGCTTTTTCAACTAATAACTCAGTAAATTTATTATTCGTTTCTTTATTAAATTCACCAGTTACCTCGAGTTTATTCGCTTGTTGGAAAGCTTTAACTTGATTTTCTAAAGCTTGATCAAATTGCGTTGTTTCATTATCAACTTTATAACCTAAAGCTGACAAACCAATTTTAATAGTTTTAATATTTTTATCATCGTCTCCAACTTTAAATGTTTTCGTATTAGGAATGACATTTAAAGATTGATATTTAGGTGTGTCAATAGTAACGTCTGGTTTAATGCCTTTACCGTGAATATAATGACCATCTGGCGTTAACCATTTCATTTCAGTATATTTTAACAATGAACCATCCTTAAACTCTCTTGTAGTTTGTACGACACCTTTGCCGAATGTTTTTGACCCATAAACTTTAGCTTTATTATAGTCTTTTAGCGCACCAGTAAACACTTCAGAAGCGCTAGCTGAACCTTCATTCACTAAGATGGATATATCCATGTCTTTCGCTTCTTTTAACGCATCATTAGAAGTTTGAATTGCTTCAGTATCTTTACCTTTTTCTAGTTTAACAACAGTTTTTCCTTTATCGATAAAAATATTTGCCATTTTAACAGCTTCATCTAGTAGTCCACCTGGATTATTTCTTAAATCTAAAACAATCTTTTTCAAACCATCTTTGTGAGCTTTTAGAACTGCATCTTTCAATTCACCTGATGTATCATTCTGGAATTTATTAATAGTAATAACTCCAACTTTACCTTTTTTCTTATACTCAACACTTTTAACATGAATTTTTTCACGTTTAATCTTAACGTCTTTTTCTTCACTACCTCGTTGAACAGTTAAAGTGACTTCAGTGTTTTCTTTACCACGAACATCTTTGACAACTTCATCTAATGCTTTTCCTTTAATTGATTTTCCATTTACTTTAGTAATGACATCTTTAGGACGAATGCCAGCACGTTCTGCTGGAGATCCCTTCATAGGACTAGTAACCATAATTTGATCATTTTTCTTTTGCATTTCTGCACCAATACCTACAAAATCACCTGAAACACCTTCATTAAAGGATTTCGTTTGTTCTTTTGTTAAATATTCAGAATAAGGATCTTTTAATTCTTTGACCATGCCATCAATTGCAGCTTTACTTAACTTGTCAGAGTCCTGTTTTTTGTAATAATCACTATTTAAGATTTTATACACATTTTCAATTTTATTTAAGTTTGCTTGATCAGTTTTGTTTAAACCACTTATTTTTTGATTTATAAAAATATATGCAACAACTGTGATGACAGCTGTTATTAGGATTGTACCAATTAATATTGATATGAATTGCCAACGTTTTAAGTGAACGCGTTTCGATGAATTAGTTTCTTGGTCTTGATTGCTTGTTGCAATTTCAGCGCGTTCATCATCGGATGAAGATGTGTGTTGCTTATCATCCATTGTATCACTTCCTTATTATGTATTATGTACTTTTAAATTCTGTGTAGTTAATCATATCAATTTATGCAAGATAGCGCACCATATTTCACTATAATTGATTAATTTTTAGTCACAACTTAGTTTATTTTAAATTAAAACCAGGATAACGAATTGCATCACCCTGGTTCTAACTATTATTATTAAAAATTATATTAAAATTTTAGCCATTCCGTATATTCTTCATATAAATCATCAAATACAGACATTGGCAATGTGAAATCACCATGTGTCTCAATATAATCAGACAGTATGTTAAAATCATCATCGTGTTTTGGGAAAGCAAGATCGTCAAATATCTCTTCTGCTAGACGACCTTTATCGTCGTGTCGACCACGAACTGTCATGACAAATTGATAAAACGAATAGTTTTTCATTAGTTCATTGTCACATCAATCACTTTTGTTTCACCTTTAATCACAGCATTTTCATCATAAATATTAATTGAAGCTGCTTGATCAGTGTTAGTAATTATAATTGGTGAAATTACAGATTTAGCGTTATTATTAATATATTCAAGGTTGAATCTTACTAATGGATCTCCGACGTTAACTTCGTCACCACTAGACACTAACACTTCAAATCCTTCACCGTCTAATTGAACTGTGTCTAAACCGATATGAACTAATAATTCTAATCCGTTATCTGCTTTTAACCCAATCGCATGCTTAGTTGGAAAGACATTGTCAACACGTCCTGCAATTGGAGACACAACTTCTCCTTCAGTTGGATTAATACCAAAACCTTCGCCCATCATTTTTTGTGCGAATACAGGATCTGGAATATCTTCAATTTTCACGAATTCTCCAGTTAATGGTGTATAAATTGCGATATCTTTCTGAACTTCTTTGCCTTTTCCGAATAATTTTTTAAACATACTTTCCACTCCTACTTATCAAAATGTGATATTAAATCGCCATAACCCAATTCTTCTAACTTTTCATATGGAATAAATTGAATTGCAGCGGAATTGATACAGTATCTTAAGCCGCCACTTTCTTTAGGTCCATCATTAAAGACATGTCCTAAATGACTATTTGATTCTTCTGAACGCACTTCAGTTCTCAACATACCAAATGATTTGTCGACTAATTCTATAATTTCATCGTCATCAAGCGCTTTGGAAAAGCTAGGCCATCCACATTCAGAATGAAACTTTTCTTCAGATGTAAATAAAGGTTTACCAGAAATTTTATCTACATAAATTCCTTTAGCAAAATGATTCCAATATTCATTCATAAATGGTGGTTCAGTGCCGTTTTCTTGTGTAACAATATATTCTATATCTGTTAGTTCACTTTTATCTTTTTTAAGCATTTTGATTCCCCCAATGTGATTCTATAAACGCTTTTCTACCTGAACCACGTTGATATTGGTAATAATGTACCGGGTTCTTTTTGTAATAATCTTGATGGTAGTCTTCAGCTGGATAGAAATTTTTATATGGTTTAATAGGTGTAATCACTGGTTTCTTGAAAATACCTTGTTCATTTAATTGTTGCTTTTTAAACTCAGCAGCCTTTTTCTGATGTTCATCATGATAGAAAATGACTGGTTGATAGCTTTCGCCTCTATCGAAAAATTGCCCTTGATCATCAGTTGGGTCAAATGTTTTGAAATATATGTCTAATATATTTTCAAAGGAAGTAACCTCTGGATCAAACGTAATTTGTACTGCTTCGACATGGCCGGTTTGATTCGTACATACCTGTTCATAAGTTGGGTTGTCAACATGACCGCCACTATAACCAGATACGACTGACTTGATGCCTGGATATGATGTAAATGGTTTAACCATGCACCAGAAACATCCTCCTGCTAATGTTGCATATTCTTTTGTCATATGAATTACCTCCTCTATCTATCTAATTATAAATTTAGTCTATAAAGGATTGAAATGGAAGTAATTAACACTGAAAAGATTAAATTTACTTCTTAAGGACTACGAGGCCAATCGCACCTTGACCAGTATGTGCAGAAATAACTGGTGTAGTTACATTTATATCGTAATTATTCACATGAAAAGCTTCATTAAAAACTTTCTTCAATTTATCAACATATTCAATGACGTTAGCATGTGCGACACCAATGGATTTGATTTCATGATCTCCTATAAATTCAGCAATTTCCTTTTTCAAGTATTGGATACTAGAATTTTGAGTTCTCGCATTGTGCACAAGCTCTAAGCGACCATCATCTAGTGTACCAATTGGTTTAATTTTCATAAGATTACCAATCAAACCTTTTGTTTTACTAATTCTGCCACCTTTAATTAATTGATTCAATTGCCCTATAACTACAAATAATTTAATGTTTTCTCTTAAATGATTTAACTTTTTAACTATTTCAGAAGTTGAGACACCTTCTTTTACAAGCTCTACTAGGTGTTGTATTTGATACCCTAAACCAAAAGAAATAGATTTTGAATCAATAACAGTTACATTAGCATCTACCATTTGACTTGCTTGGTAAGCAGTGTTATATGTACCACTTAATCCTGAAGAAAGATGAATACTTATGATTTCAGAGCCATCTTTTCCTAGTTCTTCATAAGCAGATATAAATTCACCTATGGCTGGCTGACTTGTCTTTACATCTTCATCATTTTCAATATGATTAATAAATTCTTCTGATGTAATATCTACTTGGTCAACGTATGAAGCTCCTTCAATAGTTAAACTTAAAGGAATTACATGAATGTTGTTTGCTTCTAAGTATTCTTTAGATAAATCGGATGTTGAGTCTGTTACTATAATCTGTTTTGTCATGGTCGTTTTCCCCCTTATTTTTTACGAATTAAATGTAGAAAGGTATGTGGAATTGTATTTTTCTCATCTAGTTTACCTTCAACTGAAGAGGCAACTTCCCAGTCTTCAAATGTATAAGGTGGAAAGAACGTATCACCACGGAATTTACCTTCAATAACAGTAATATACATGTCGTCCACTTTATCAATCATTTCTTCAAATAATATTTGCCCTCCAAATATGAAAACATGGCCCGGTAGTTGGTAAATATCTTCAATAGAGTGAATTACATCAACGCCCACTACGTTGAAACTTGTATCTGAAGTAAGTACAACATTTCGACGATTCGGTAGTGGTTTACCAATCGATTCAAATGTCTTACGACCCATTACTAAAGTATGACCTGTTGATAATTTTTTAACATGTTTCAAATCATTTGGTAGGTGCCAAGGTAATTGATTTTCAAAACCAATTACTCGTTGCAAGTCATGTGCAACTAGAATGGATAAAGTCATAATTATCCTCCTTCTTCTATCATTTCATTTTTTATTACTAAGTTATCTTTAATTTAACACAATTTTTATCATAAAGTGTGATAGAAATAATGATTTTGCATAATTTATGAAAACGTTTAACACAAAAAAGTACTTTTTTGCACTTGAAAATACTATGATGTCATTTTGATGTCTATATGGTTAGCTAACTATGCAATGACTACACTGCTATTGGAGCTTTTATTGCTGGATGTGATTCATAGTCAACAATTTCCAAATCTTCATAATTTATGTCGAAAATAGACTTGTCACTGTTAATTTTTAATGTTGGAGGATTGAAGCTTTCACGTGCTAATTGTGTTTGAATCGCATCAATATGATTTGAATAAATATGTGCATCTCCAAATGTATGCACAAATTCTCCTACTTCAAGTCCACATTCTTTGGCAATAAGGTGTGTCAATAAAGCGTAGCTTGCGATATTAAATGGCACACCTAAAAAGATATCTGCGCTACGTTGGTATAACTGGCAACTTAACTTACCATCTTGGACATAAAACTGGAACATGGTATGACAAGGCGGAAGTGCCATTGTATCAATTTCTGTTGGATTCCATGCAGATACGATGTGTCGTCTTGAATCTGGATTATGCTTAATTTGTTCAATTACTGTTTTAAGTTGATCAAAATGATTACCATCTTTATCAACCCAATCTCGCCATTGTTTACCATAAACATTTCCTAAATCACCGAATTGCTTCGCAAAAGTATCATCTTCAAGAATACGTTGCTTAAATTGTTTCATTTGTTCTTTATATTGTTCGTTAAATTCAGGATCACTCAATGCACGATGCCCGAAATCTGTCATATCTGGACCGTTATACTCGTCTGATTTTATATAATTTTCAAAAGCCCATTCGTTCCAAATATTATTATTATATTTTAATAAGTATTGGATGTTTGTATCTCCTTTAATGAACCATAATAATTCGGTTGCTACTAATTTAAAAGAAACTTTCTTTGTCGTTAATAGTGGAAATCCTTTAGATAAGTCAAAGCGAAGTTGATGACCAAATTTCGAAATCGTACCTGTATTTGTGCGATCATTTCGTGTATTTCCTATTTCTAAAACTTCTTCACAAAGACTGTGATATGCTGCATCAAATGAATTCAACATATGCGATAACACCTCATTTTCATTATTTATAGTATGTATATTTAGTTTGATATAACTTAATTTTATGTAGCATTTTGTTATCACTCATTTTAGGAATATGATATTAATATCATGAATTCCGTTACTTTATTTATAAAATGCTGATTAAGTACCTACCACATCGTAACGTGATATATGTTTCCAATTGGTAATTGTTTACCCAAATCTATAACTTTAATGCTAAAAAATTTAAAAAAAGAGGTTAACACATGATTTGAATATTATGTTTGATGTCCTATTAAAACAGTTAAATTTCTAGAAAATATAGTTGGTAAAAACGGACTTTATTTAACAAATAGAATACAACTATATTCTCTATTTTCAATGACAGACACCATTTTTAATATTATAAAATGTGTTAACCTTTATATTTATTTATGTGTACTATTTACAATTTTCGTCAAAGGCATCCTTTAAGTCCATTGCAATGTCATTAATATCTCTACCTTCGATAAATTCTCTAGGCATAAAATAAACTAAATCTTGACCTTTGAATAAAGCATACGAAGGACTAGATGGTGCTTGCTGAATGAATTCTCGCATTGTAGCAGTTGCTTCTTTATCTTGCCCAGCAAAAACTGTAACTGTATTTGTAGGTCTATGTTCATTTTGTGTTGCAACTGCTACTGCAGCTGGTCTTGCTAATCCAGCTGCACAGCCGCATGTAGAGTTAATAACTACAAAAGTAGTGTCATCAGCATTTACTTGGTTCATATACTCCGATACTGCTTCGCTCGTTTCTAAACTTGTAAAACCATTTTGAGTTAATTCGCCACGCATTTGTTGCGCAATTTCTTTCATATAAGCATCATATGCATTCATATTTAATTCCTCCAATTAAATTGTTCTGTTTGCCATTTGTTTCCATACTGAACCAAGTGCCTCATCTCCGTTTTCAATACGAGATATGGCCATTTCAATTTGTAATTTAACTTCAAACGCATTGTCATTAATATGGGCTTTTAGTGCGGGAAGCTGCTCTGCATTACCTTCATCAAAGATAAACATAGCAGCACGCCACCTAACGATTTTCTGTGGATCATCTAATAGTAGCACCATTTCTGGTAGTGCCTCTGGATACCCTAAATCGCTTATGCAATCCCCTGCTGTTCTTCTTACAGCAGGACTTTTATCACGAAGCCCCTTATATAAATACGGTAAAATTTCTTTACTTTCAATCATACCTAATAATACAATCGCTTGACGTCTAACCGGTACTTTTTCATCAGATAAAGCTAAATCAAGTAGCGGTATATCTTCAAAAGTCGGCTTTGGAAAATGGTTTAACATTCGTAATCGAGTCTTCCAATTATCAGTTGCATGATATTCATCCAAAGAGACATGTCGATAGAAATGATAATTATTAGTTGCGTGATTTTCTTCTAAAGCATGTTTTACCAATACGGGTAACTGTGATTCTGGATAGGTAGCTAGCACTTCTTCTAGGACACCATCCATTACTTCTTCAATATTTCCATAGCGATTTCCTAAATCTAGCCATTTACGCATAAAAACAATATTGTCATGTGCTGTTTGCGCTTGAGTCATATGATCAACATATGTTTGTGGTAATTGTTCTCTTAATTCTTGGTCAGCAGAAGTTAGCTTAATTTGATACGGTATACCCTTAAAAGTTAATAATTCAGCTTTAATTTCACCAAAATGATTGTCAATTTGAGGTTCATTTACAGATTCTAAAACCTTATTCGCATCAGAAAAAGCAGCTTTAATATCAGGTAATATGACTTCCCAATCAGCTTTTGGTGCCTTATCAACAGCTAAGAAGTTCATGACATGAAAAATGGAAGTGATACCATCTATAGATAACAACTGATTTATAAATCTTGGTTGTGTTTCTTCTACTTTTTTATAAGTATTAGATAACTTGTCTTCTCTTGTATATGACAAAACAACTTTCATTGTATTTGGACTTGGTGTTGGCTCTATACGTAAAATTTCCATATACTTTATTCCCCCCGAATACTAGTTGATGAAAAATTTATTCGAATACAGCCTCTACTTTTGGCAATACTGTTTCCCAATTTGCGTCATTTTCTTTATCTACTGAAATAAAGTCCATAACATGGAAAATTGATTTAACGCCTTCAACCTTTAAGATGTCATTAATAAATGCTGGCTGTGAATCATCAACTTTAGTATACGTATCTGATGTCATACCTTCTCTGCTTTCACTAAGTGTAATCTTCATTGTGTTGTGGTTCGGTGTTTCTGATATAGATATAATTTTCATTTGACTTCCTCCTATTGAAGTTCATTTCCTAATTGTTTTATTTCTTTCCCTATTGAACACTCATTGATACAAAAATGATGCGCCTTCGTTTTCCCCTCTAATTTACGCAGACGAGTTTTGATTGGACATTGATTGCAATAAGTATTCATTAAATCATCTATTTTCGCGAGTGCATTTTGCTCTGAAAAAGTTAAAATACGCGACACTTCCTTTATTACTTCAAAATATTGCAACCTTGTAAATAAGTGTTACTGTTTTAAATTTGACATAAAAATATTATAACATTTTTGACCCTAAGATTTGAATAAAACCTTTTACAATTCTATACGTAAAATGTATTTATATTCAAATGCTATTGCATCGCAAACGATTTTTCAGTAAAATGAGTAAGTTATTTATTGAGCGGTTTCTAAACACCCGCATGATCAAAATTTAGGAGGACATTTTAATATGTATAATGAAATTTTAGGACTAGTTACGTTTATTGCAACGTTCGTACTTATGGTACTTATGTATCGCTTTTTTGGTAAACAAGGTTTAATTGCATGGGTTGCAATTGGCACAATCATTGCCAACATACAAGTGATTAAAACTGTAGAAATCTTTGGTATTTCAGCAACTTTAGGTAATGTCATGTTTGCTTCTATTTATTTAGCAACAGATATTTTAAATGATATTTATGGGCGTAGAGTTGCAAAAAGAGCAGTTTGGTTAGGCTTTTCATCAACATTAATTATGATTATTGTTATGCAATTGTCATTACATTTTATTCCTGCACCAGAAGATATGGCACAAAAAGCATTACACGCAATCTTTGATGTTGTGCCACGTATTGCTTTAGGCTCAATTGTCGCATATATTATTGGTCAACATATTGATGTATTTATCTTTTCACTAATTAAAAAAGTATTTAGTTCTGATAAAACGTTTTTCATCCGTGCATATGGTAGTACATTTTTAAGCTCAATAATTGATACAGCTTTATTTGTAGCTATCGCATTTATCGGAAGTTTACCTGGTACAGTTGTATTTGAAATATTTATTACAACGTACGTATTAAAATTAGCTTCAACAGTTTTCAATGTACCATTTGGATATATTGCTAAATCATTTTATCGTAAAGGTAAGATTGATAAGTTAGATCAAGGCTATTAACGCACTTACTACACAAAAGAATAAGTTTTAAGGCTGTGGGACAGAAATGATATTTTCGCAAAATTTATTTCGTCGTCCCACCCCAACTTGCATTGTCTGTAGAAATTGGGAATCCAATTTCTCTTTGTTGGGGCCCATCCCCAACTTGCACATTATTGTAAGCTGACTTTTCGTCATCTTCTGTGTTGGGGCCCACACCCCAACTCGCATTGCCTGTAGAATTTCTTTTCGAAATTCTCTGTGTTGGGGCCCCTGACTAGAATTGAAAAAAGCTTGTTACAAGCGCATTTTTGTTCAGTCAACTACTGCCAATATAACATCGTAGAGCATAGAACATTGATTTATGTCCCAGCCTGAAGATGATTTTTTAGGAAGTATATTACAGTACTACGTATTAGAAAATCATCTTTGAATCAGCGAGTATTTTAAACACGTGTTACTTATTTAAGTGATGCGTGTTTTTTAATGGATTACCCAACATATTTTGTATTACAGTAATAGTAACTTTAACTAAGTATTGAATAGAAAGTAGGTTTATTATGGCGAAAATAAATTTTGATGCTGCGACGAAAGGAAATCCAGGCATAAGTACATGTGCCATTGTAATCAAAGAAGATGAGCAGCATTATACATATACACATGAGTTAGGCGAAATGGATAACCACACTGCAGAATGGGCTGCATGTATTTATGCACTAGAACATGCACGTGAATTAAATGTTCAAAACGCACTATTATATACAGACTCAAAGATAATTGCAGATAGCATTGAAGCTGGTTATGTGAAAAACGCAAATTTCAAACCTTATTTTGATCAAATAGAAATATTTGAAAAAGATTTTGATTTATTATTTGTTAAATGGATACCGAGAGAACAAAACAAAGAAGCGAATCAACACGCTCAACAGGCATTGTATAAATTAATTAAAAAGAATAAATAAAAGGAGCACCGACTGATGTGATGTCAATCGGTGCTCCTCTATTTATCAAAGAAACAAATTATTTTTTATTTTTCTTAGATTTCTTTTTCTTCTTTTTGGCTGCTACCTTTTTAGAAGTATTTTTTGATGCTGACTTTTTGTCTTTGGATTGGTTATCTTTTTGATTTTTCTTTTTAGCCAATAATAAAGGAACGTCCTCATCTTTAGATTCAATACTAGTTGTTGTTTCAACATCTTCCTCTTTATCTTTGCGTCGTTTTGCGAATAAGAGTGGTGAATGTTCGTTATCTTTCAACACTTTTTCATCTGTGTTTTCATTTGTAACTTCCACATCTTCTTCATCTTCTTTACGACGACGTTTTGGTAAGAAGAAAGGCGTATGTTTAACTTTATCGAGTGACTCGCCATTATTTAGCGAATCTTTTTCTTCAACAGTAACATCTTCTTCATCTTCTTTTCTGCGACGTTTCGCAAATAAAAGTGGTAAATGTTTTGTATCGTCTAAAGTCTCTTTTATTGAATCTTTATTATTATCTCTTATTTCTAATTCTTCCTCTTCATCTTCTTTACGACGACGTTTGGCAATGAAGAACCAGAAACTAGCTAGTAAGCCAGAGATACCCACCACACCAATAGCGTTTTTAATAACATTACCGAAATTATTACTAAAGTGACGCATATGAAGTGGATCAATGTCATCATCTTCATCAATTTTCTTTTTATGTCCAATAGTCGAACTGTTAAATGGATGATTTGCAGTTCCATAACCAATTGTTAAATGGCTATTAGATTCATTTCCAGTACTTGAAGATTGTTTAGCACGATCAGATATTACAATTTGTACTGCTGAAATTCGAGCAATACCATTGTTCAATGCAGCCTCAACTTGCTGTAATGTATGCGCATTATTAATATCTCTAATTGTTTCAAGCACAATTTCGTTAATTTGATTCATTGCTGCTTGTTTTTCATCAGCTGTGCCAATTTCACTATTTCGAATACTATTCATTTTTTCATTTGAAAAGTCTTTAATTCTACTAATAGCTTCTTGCTTGCGTTTAGCTAGTTCTTTTGCTGTTGGATTAGCTGCTTTCATTTGAGCTTTAAATTGTTCCAATTGCTCAGTTATTTCATCGATGCTTTGCGCACGTTGAATCGCTTGAATTGCTTGTTCTTTTAATTGATTTAACTTAGCAATAGCTTCTTGCTTCTCTTTATCTGTTAGATCAGTACGAGCTTTGATTTCATCAATCATATGTTGAATTGCATCTTCAATCGATTTAATTGCATTTGATTTTGCTTGTTCAATCGTAAATTGTTCTGGATTAAATTGTTCAATATGCGCTTGTTCTTGTTGTTGAATTTCTTCAACTGAATGAACATCAGGTGCATTGTTAATATGATCAATTGCTTGTTGTTTAAGCTTATTAACTTCTGCAATTGCAGCTTCTTTTTGTTCCAGTGTTAATGTCACACTATTATTGATTTCATTAATCTTTTGTTGTGCCGCATTTTCGATTGATTCAATTGCCTGTTGTTTGACTACTGACAATTCTTTTTCTACAACTTTTACAGGAACATTAACAATCACTTTTGATCCATCAAGCAATGTAACTTCAACTTTTGCTGTTAAGCTATCAGAAATCGTTGCAGTTGATGGTGTATCAATAACTTCTGCTGAAAGCTGATCAATTAAGTTTATGTGTGCAAGAATATCTTGTTCTGTAATGATGTCATCACGATGTACAATGAGTTCACCATTAACTAGGATTTGCTCAGGTGTTGCTTCAAAAATTTCATTTACAGCAGGTTGTTCATCAACCTCCCATACATGTGTATTTCTAATGTCATCTAAACCTAAGTTTAATCCTCGATTTAATTGATCTATAGTTTGAGCATTCTCAACGTTTTGTAGTGCTCGTTTTTCAGCTTCGTCAATTTCTTTGAGCGCTTTTGCTTTTTGCTCAGGTGTTAAATCTGGATTTGAATTGATTTGATCACGCTTCGCATTAGCTAAGGCTTTTATTGCATTTTTCGCATCTTCTTTAGCTTTCACTAAATCTTTGATGTCTTGTAATGCTTGTGCAAGTTGTGCTTTGGCTTGTTCAATTTCTTCTTTAGTCATCGCATTGTTAATGTCGTTATGACCTTGTTGAAGTATTTGGTTAATTCGATCTTTAAGTGCTTGTTTTTCCTTATCTGTTAGATTTGGATTTTGATCGATTTCGTCAATTAAAGCTTGAACTTGCTTGTCAACATCTTGTTTCGCATTTTCTTTAGCTTTCACTAAATCTTTAATTTCTTGTAATGCTTGCGCAAGTTGTGCTTTGGCTTGTTCAATTTCTTCTTTAGTCAGCGCATTGTTAATGTCGTTATGACCTTGTTGAAGTATTTGATTAATACGATCTTTAAGTGCTTGTTTTTCCTTATCTGTTAGATTTGGATTTCGATCAATTTCGTCAATTAATGCTTGAACTTGCTTGTCAACATCTTTATTCGCATCAATTTTAGCTTTCGGTATTTCATTGGCATGCACTTGTTCAATCGCATGGTTGCCAGCTGTTTGAACTTGAGATACATCCTGATTACTTGTTGCTTTATTAATGTTGTTGATGATGCTGTTTGCCAATTCTTCTGCTTTATTTTTCGCAATAAGCTTGTCTTGATCCGTCGCATTTGAAGCTTCGATTTCTTTTAGCTTATTAGCTAAAGCTTGATTAATAGATTGAATTGCCTTGTCTTTAGCATCTTGTAGTCGTTGATCACCATTAAGATTATGGATTGCATCATTGACTGCTTGGATTGCGCCATTGATATCATTCACATTTGTGTTATCACTATTTAGCAATGCATTTGCTAGACGTTTGGCATCATCGAAGTTTGTTTTAGCATTATCGTCAGCGTTTTGGTAATTGACAGTTTGCTCTGCATTTGGAATTTCATTGTCAACTAAATGTTTCAATGTTTCCATTGCATCATTTAAGTCAATTTGATTATTAACAATATCTGTTACATCTGATACAGTATCGGCATTGTTAATTGCTTTATGTGCAAGATCTTGTTGCTGTTGATTTAATCCATTTAACGAATTAACAAACGCATTTGCTTTATCTTTGGCATTTGCAAGGTTTTGGTCTCCATTTAATGCATTTTGAGCATCGATAATATTTTGTTTCAATTGCTCTGCTTCAGCTTTTGCAATTGCATTACCTTGCACTTTATCTAACTCATGTGCTGCATTCGCAATTGCATTATCATAATTTGCTTTCAAATTGTCATCTGCATTGATGTAATTTGTGCTGCTGATAACACCAAGGTGCTGTTCGTCAATATATTGTTGTACTGCACCCATTGCATTATCTAATTTAGTTGCTCTATTAATTGCTCGAGATGCTTTATTTAGCGTTTCAGCATTATTAATTTGTTGGATTGCTAATTGTCTTTGAGCATTGTTTAGATGTGTTAATTGATCCAATCTTTGTAATGCTTCAGACTTACGATTATTAAGTCTTTCTTCACCATTTAATGCCTGTTTCGCTGCCGTTACTGCATCATTTAATTTGATAACTTGTTCTGCAGTTAAGTTTTGACCAGTCGATTTATCAAGTGCTTGTTTCGCTTTATCAACCGCTTCATCATATACTTGTTTGACTTGTGTATCTGCATTGACATAGTTCGTGCTACCTTTCGTGCGTCCTTCATTGCCAGTGATTTCTTCTGACAATTGATCCATTGCACGATTAAGTGCCTTAGCCTCATCTACAATTTGTTGGATTTGATTTAAATCGTTTGATTGATCGATGCGACCTTTAAATCCATCTTGTTGAGCATTGTTTAATGCATTCAATTGGTCGATGTCATGTTTACCATTTGTTTTAGCAAGTGCTACACGTTCATCACCATTTAATGCTTGTTTTGCATTTAAAATATTTTGAAGTGCTTGATCCACTTGTTGCTTATTCGCATTTTGTTTCAATACATTTTCAGCATCAGCAATCGCTTGTTTATAAGCCTTTTGCTTATCTGAATCTGCTTGCGTGTAATCAACTGTTTGCTCAACATTTGTATGATCATTAACAGCTTGTTGTAATTGATCCATTGATTGGTTCAATTGCGTTGCTTGATCTACTAATTCAGCGATTGGTTGAAGTTGCGTCGCTTGATCAATGTTTTGTTTAGCAGTTGCGATTTGATCAGCATTTAAATGTGTTAATTGGTCAATATTTTGTTTCGCTTGTGTTTTAGCTTCAGCGACTCTCTCATCACCATTTAACTCATTTACTTTTTCTTGAAGCTTAGTTAATGCTTGTTCTACAGCGTCTTTATTCGCATTTGAACCATTAGTTGGATCTGTAATGCTTTCTGCAGCTTGTAACGCTTGGTCTACTGCTTCTTTTTTATCAGTTGACGCTTCAGTGTAATTTGGTTGAGCCTTATCTGTATTTACTTGATCAACTTTATTTTTCAATGTTTCCATCGCGTGATCAAGTTCAGTAGCAGTTTGAACATGTTGTGCAACCTCTGTTCTTGTAGGCGCTGCATTTATAGCATCAGTTAATGCTTGTTGTTGTGCATGATTTATGTTTGGCAATGCATTTACAGTTGTTACTGCTTGTTGTTGATCACGAGCAAGTTTTTGATCACCATGTAGGTTATCTTTTGCAGTTGTTACTGCTTGTGTCAATTGTTCAACTTGTGCTTTATCAAGCGTTGGATTGTTAGTTTGATTAATTAAATCTTTTGCATTTTGAACTGCTGCTTGGTAAGCATCTTTTTGTGGTTTATCTTCATTGATAAACTTGCTACCCGCTTCCGTTTGCTGTTGATCTTGAATGCTATTACGTAAAGCTTCCATTGCTTGGTTAAGTGCTTGTGCTTCAGTTAATTTTTGTGCTACTTCGACACGAGTTGCTGCATTATTGATTTGATTTTCAAGTGCTTGACGTTGTGGTGTATTCAAGTTAGACAAGTTATTTAACGTTTCTGTTGCACGTTGCTTATCTTGAGCTAGTTTTTGATCACCATGTAAATTGTTTTTAGCATCAGTCACTGCCTGTGTCGCTTGATCAATGATTGATTTGGCTAATGTAGGATCAGTTGTTTTGTTAATCAAATCTTTCGCGTGTTGTACTGCTTGCGTATAAGCATCTTTTTGCGCTTGATCCTCGTTAATAAATTTACTACTTGCTTCAGTTTGTGGTTGATCCTTAATACTTTCTTTTAATGCTTTTATCGCTTCATTTAATGCTTGCGCTTGTGCAATGATTTCAGCCACTTTATCACGAGTTGTTGCATTATTAATCAGTATAATTTTGGTTTTGTTTTGTTGTCGCATTATCTGCAATACTTTGACGTAATTTGTCCATTGCTGCATCAACATTGTTTGCTTTTTGTTCATTACCTTGTGCTTCTGCAACAGTAGTCGATTGTTGTACCAATTGTTTTAATGCCTCTTTTTGTGCATTTGTTAAATGGCTTAAACCGTCAATTGCTGTATTTGCGTGTTGTTTAGCTTTTTCAAGGTTTTGAGTACCATTAAGCGCTGCTTTTGTAGTATTCACTTGATTCATAGCTGCTTCAACTTGATCTTTAGGCACGTTTGTACCTGTAGATTTATTTAAAATATTTTCAGCATTACGAACCGCTTCATTGTATGCATTTTTCTTCTCTGGATCTGCATCTGCAAAGTTTTGACTGCCAAGTGTAGTGTCTTTATCATTCAAGCTATTTTTCATGTTACCCATCGCTGTATTCAGTTCCTGAGCGGTTTGAATGGCTTGCGTTACTTCAGCTACAGTGTGCGCTTGATTGATGTTTCCAGTAACAGCACCTTTTTGTGCATTGTTTAAGTTATCTAACGTAGATAATGTTTGGTTTGCATTGTTTTTAGCATCTGTTACTTTTCTATCACCATTCAACGCTTGTTTAGTAGTTGTTACAGTTGAAAGTGCTGCTTCAACTTGTGATTGGTTCGCATTTGTACCATTTGCTTGATTAATAATATTTTCAGCAGCAGTTACCGCATTGTTGTATGCTGTTTGTTTTTCTGGATCTGCATCTGTAAAGTTAACACTTTGTTTCACTTGATCTTTGTCTTGGATTCCGTTGATTAAACGTTCCATTGCTTGATCTAATTGTTCAGCTTTAGTTTTCACTTGATTTACTGTGCTAATATTTGGTGCATTTGTCACTTGTGTATTTAAATCTTGCTTTTGAGCATTATTTAAATGACTTAATTGGTTGATGTTAGCAGTTGTTTCTTGCTTTTTATTTGCTAAGTTTTGCGCACCATTAAGCGCAGTTTTGTTAGTGTTCACTTGATTAGCTGCTTGTGTTACTGCAGATGGATCAAGTGTTGGCTGACTCGTTGCATTAATGATATTTTCAGCACTTGTAACTGCTGTATTGTATGCATTTTGTTTATCTGTATCTGCATCAACATATGGTTGACTCGCTTTTACTTCATCTTTATTCGCAATACTATTTCGAAGTTGATTCATTGCATTGTCAAGATTTGTTGCATTGTCTTTCACACTTTGTACACCAGTTACTTGTGTCGCGCTATCAATTTGACCAGTAATACTTTGTTTTTGTGCATCAGATAAATGTGTCATTTGACGTAATGCATCTTTAGCTTGTTGCTTCGCAGTTGCTAAGTTTGAATCACCATTTAAACTTGTTTCAGCATTATTGACACGTTGTGTTGCCGCAGTAACATCTGCTGCATTTGTAATCACATTAGGTGAACCATTTACAATGTTTTTCGCAGCATTATATGCATCAGTATAAGCACCTTGCTTATCAGGACTTGCGTTAGTGTAATTACCACCAGCAACAATTGTGTCATGATCAGCAATTCCTTGTTTTAATTGATCCATCGCATTATCAAGTGATGTAGCACTATTTTTCAGATCAGTTACACCTGATACACGTTGCGCAGCGTTCACTTGTTGTTTTAATGCTGTTTTTTGTGGTGTATTCAAATGTGTCAAGTTATCGATAGCTTGTGTTGCTTCAGTTTTAGCGCGTTGTAAGTTCGCGTCACCGTTCAAAGCATTTTCAGTAGACGTTACACTTTGAATTGCTTGTTCAACAGCTTGCTTATCTTTATTCGTACCATGATCTTTATTTAAGTAAGATTCAGCTTGTGTGATAGCATTATCAAATGCTGTTTTCTTAGTTGGATCTGCGTCGATGTAGTTTTCGCTCGCTTTAGTTTGATCTTTATTTGCGATTGCTGACTCTAATCGTTGCATTGCACCATCTAAGTCTTGTGCTTTCGTTTTAACACTATTTACACCGTTAACTGTTGTTGCACCTTCGATTTGTGATGTTAAATCTTGTTTTTGTGCATTATTTAAGTGTGTTAATGTACCTAAATTTGCTTTCGCATCTGATTTTGCTTGTCTTACATTTGCATCACCGTTTAAAGCATTCTTAGCAGTCGTTACTTGATTTAATGCAGCTTCAACTTGTGCTTTTGTCATATTTTGACCGTTTGCTTTATCTAAAATACCTTGAGCATTCGTAACAGCATTTGTGTAAGCATCTTTCTTACCTTGGTCAGCATCTGTAAAGTTCACTTGTTGTTTAACAGTGTTTTGGTCATTAATACCATTTTGAAGTTGACCCATTGCTGTATTTAATTCATTAGCAGTATTTTGTGCAGCAGTTACACCTGCTACTGTCGTTGCATTGTCAATTTGACTAGTTGCTGCAGTTGATTGCGCATTATTCAAGTTACTATATGAAGCTAATGCACGTTTCGCTGACTCTTTTGCTTGAGCAACTTTATTATCACCATTCAAGTCATTTTTAGCTTGATTCAATTGGTTTAGTGCTGCTTGAACTGTTGTTTCATTCGCGTTGCTGCCATTAGCATTAGTAATTGCTTCTGCTTGTGTAACCGCAGTATCATACGCTTGTTGTTTTGGTTGATCCGCATCTGTGTAATTGACACTACGTTTCGTATTATCCTTTTCAGCAAGTGCATGTTTCAAATTACCCATCGCTGTGTTTAACGATGTTGCTTTATTTTTAGCCGCTGTAACAGCTGCAAGATTTGGTGCTTGATCCACTTCAGCATTTGCCGCAGTTCGTTGTGCATTGTTCAAGTCTGTCAAACGACCGATATCTGATTTCGCAGTTTGTTTTGCTGCTGCTAATTTTTCATCACCGTTCAATGCAGACTTCGCACTGTTCACTTGGCTCGCTTTTTGGTTAATTGTATCAGGATTCATTTCAGGGTTATTCGTTGCACTAATAATACCTTCAGCATTAGTTACCGCATCATTGTATGCATTTTGTAAATCTGCATTCGCGTCTTGATAATCTTCGCTTGATTTAGTCGCATCTTTAGAAGCAATACTTTGTCTTAATTGATTCATTGCTTGATCTAAAGTACCGGCATTAGCTTGAATACCTTGAACACCTGCAACAGTCGTACCACTTTCGATTTGCGATGTTAAGTTTGCTTTTTGAGCATCAGTTAAGTGTGACATTGTCGCTACTTGTTGTTTAGCTGTGTTCTTCGCTTCATTTAAGCGCGCATCACCATTTAATGCAGTTTTAGCAGTATTCACACGTTGTAATGCTTGTTCAACGGCTGCTTTATTTTCATTTGTGCCAGCTGTTTTATCTAATAACGTTTTAGCTGCCGTTACAGCATCATTGTATGCAGTTTGTTTATCTCTATCTGCATCAGTATATTTCTGAGCTGCTTTTGTAGCTGCTTCATCGTTAATACCACGTTGTAAGTTGCTCATTGCAGTATTTAATTCAGATGCTGTTGTAGACACTTGATTTACACCTGCAACTGTTGTAGCACCTTCAATTTGTGATTTCAACGCTTCTTTTTGTGCGTTGTTGATTGATGTTAAGTTATTCAATGCATTTTTCGCAGTTGTCTTAGCATTCGCAACATTTTGATTACCGTTCAATTCGTTTTTAGCACGTTGTACATTTTGTAACGCAGATTCAACATTGTCTTTTGCAGTATTTGGACCTTGTGCTTTATTTAAAATTTGTTCAGCTTGCGTCACTGCATTTGTATATGCATTACGTTTCGCTTCATCTGCATCAGTGAAGTTAACACCTTGCTTAATCGTATTCTGATCTTGAATACCATTTTTCAAGTTCGTCATAGCTGTATTTAATGCATCCGCATTATTTTGTGCTTGTGTTACTTCATTAACATGCGTTGCACCCTCGATTTGACGTTTCGCCGCTTCTTTTTGAGCATTAGTTAAGTCACTTAAGCCATTCAAATGTTGCTTCGCATTTGTTTGCGCAGTTCTTAAGTTTTCTTGACCGTTTAACGCTTGTTGTTTAGCTGTCACTTGGTCTTTCGCTTGATTAATTTCTTGCGCATTCATTGATGGACTAGTTGTTTGACCAATGATTGCTTTTGCTGCAGTGACTGCACTATCGTATTCACTACGATTATTAGGACTTGCATCTGTGTAGTTTTGACCTGCTTTAATCGTTGCTTCATTCGCAATGCTATCTCGTAGACCTTTCATTGCAGTGTTTAATGTTTGTGCATTATCACGAACAGTTTGAACATTTGGCAACGTCGTCGCTTGACCCACTTGTTCTTTAAGTTTTGCTTTTTGCGGACCATTTAAAGAAGTTAAACCATCAATTGCTGTGTTAGCATTTTGTTTCGCTACTTCTAAATTATGATTACCGTTTAACTGCGTCTTCGCATTCGTTACTTGCGTTGCTGCATTTGTAACATCTGATGGTGTTAACGTTGGTGTTGGTGTACCATTAACGATACTTTCGGCAGCTGTCACTTTTTCATCATATGCTTGACGTTTATTCGCATCAGCATTGACATAGTTACCACTAGTTTTTGTGTCAGCTTTATCAGCAATAGCACGTTTTAAAGCTGTCATCGCAGTATTTATTTCAGTCGCAGTATGTTCAACACCATTTGCTGCAGATACGCGTCCTGCACTTGTTACTTGTGCTTTTAATGCTTCTTTTTGTTTTGTATTTAAGTCCGAAGCGTTTGTAATCGCTGTGTTAGCAGCCTGTTTCGCACGTTCTAAGTTTTGAATACCGTTTAATGCAGTATTTGCTTGTGCAACAGCTTGCATTGCTCTTTCAACATCTGCTTTAGGTGTATTACCGCCAGCTGTTTTATTTAAAATAGTTGCTGCTGCATTTACTGCTTGAGAATAAGCCGTTCGTTTAGCATCATCAGCATCTTGATAATTTTGACTTTGTAACGTCGTGTCTTTATCACGAATTGATGTTTCTAATTGACCCATAGCACCATCTAATTGTTGCGCTTTGGCTTTAACTGTATTAACACCTTCAACATTTGTTGCTTGTGTAATTTCATTATCTAACGCATTACGTTGTGCATTATTAATGTGTGTTAATGTACCTAACGTTTGTTTCGCAGCAGCTTTAGCTTCATTTAATTTCGCATCACCGTTCAACGCCGTCTTCGTACTGTTCACATTTTGTAATGCTTGTTCAACTGCTGCTTTGTCTACATTTTGACCACTAGCTTTTGTTAAAATTGCTTTCGCTGCATTTACAGCTTGATCATAAGCTGATTTCTTATTTGGCTCTGCATCTAGGTATTTCTGAGTTTGTTTTGTTTGTGTCTCATCATTGATACCATTTTGTAAACTATGCATTGCGTTATTTAATTCTGTTGCTTTGGCAGTTTCTTGATTTACACCAGCTACTGTAGTTGCACCATCAATGCTACGCGTTAACGCATCTTTTTGTGCATTGTTAATTGATGTTAAGTTATTTAAGTTGTTTTTCGCAGTTGTCTTAGCTTGAGCTAAGTTTTGCGCACCATTTAATGCATGTTCTTTAGTTGTCACTTGTGATGTTGCTTGCGTAATAGTATTTGGTTCCATCGTTGGGTTCGATGTTTGATTAATGATTGCTTTTGCTGCAGTAACTGCGCTGTCGTACTCGTTACGATTAGTTGGACTTGCGTCAGTGTAGTTTTGACCTGCTTTAATTGTTGCTTCATTCGCAATACTATCTCTTAAGCCTTTCATCGCTGTATTCAACGTTTGAGAACTATTTTTAACAGTTTGAACACCTTCTAATGTAGTTGCACTTTGAACTTGTTCTTTTAATTTTGCTTTTTGTGCATTATTCAATTGTGCTAAGCCATCAATTGTATTATTAGCATTTTCTTTAGCAACACGTAAGTTGTTATCGCCATTTAATGCTGTTTTAGCCGCATTGACTTGTGAAGTCGCACTATTTACATCATTGACTGTTAATGTCGCATTCGGTGTACCATTAATGATATTTTCAGCGTTAGTCACTTTTGAATCATACGCTTGACGTTTTTCTTGATCAGCATTGACATAATTACCGCTTGCTTTTGTTCTTTCTTTATCAGCAATAGCTGCTTTAAGTGCTGTCATCGCACCGTTCAATTCAGTAGCTGTATGTTGAACGTTATTTGCATCAGATACACGTTGTGCATTGTTAACTTGTGTTTTTAATGCATCTTTTTGTTTTTGGTTTAAGTCATGTGCGTTGTTAATTGTGTTCGTCGCATTTGTTTTAGCTTGAGCTAAGTTTTGTACACCATTTAACGCTGCTTTTGTTGTATTGACTTGATTTGCCATGCCATTAATCGCATTAGCATCCATATTTGGATTGTTCGTTGCATTAATAACACCATTTGCATTATTTACAGCAGTATTGTAATTATTTTTGTTGCTATCAGATGCATCAAGATAATTTTGACTTGTTTTCGTCGTATTATCATTTTGGATACTTGTACGTAATGCACCCATGGCAGTATTTAAGGTATTACCTTTATCTTTAACACCATTTACACCTGCTACATTTTGCGCTTGTTCAACTTGATGCTTCAAGTTGTCTTTTTGTAATTGTGTTAAGTTAGGTAAACCATTAATCGTATTTGTTGCTGAAGTTTTCGCATTTCTTAAGTTTTCAGCACCATTTAAAGCCGCTTTCGCTCTTGTAACTGCATTTAATGCATTATCAACGTCTGCTTTAGATGTGTTACCACCAGTTTGTTTATTTAAAATGCCTTCAGCCGCTGTGACAGCTTGCGTATATGCATTTCGTTTTGATTCATCTGCATCAAGATAATTTTGATTTCTTAATGTAGCATCTTTATCATTGATTGCACCTTGTAAGCTATTCATTGCGTCGTCTAATGTATTGGCATTTGTTTTTACAGTATTAACGCCATCAACAGTCGTCGCTTGATTGATTTGACCTTCTAACGCAGTACGTTGTGCATTCGTAATATGGTTTAAAGTGCCTAAGTTTTGTTTAGCTGCCGCTTTCGCTTCTGCCAGTTTTGCATCACCATTCAATGCATCTTTCGTACTTGTTACTTGTTGTAATGCACGGTCAACTGCTGCTTTATCTGAATTTGAACCTGTTTGTTTATTTAAAATTGCTTTCGCAGCAGCTACAGCTTGATCATAAGCAGTTTTCTTACTTTGTTCAGCGTCACGATATTTTTGAGTTTGTTTTGTTGCATTTTCATCATCAATACCATGTTGTAATTGACCCATAGCTGTATTAAGTTCATTTGCAGTTTGTTGGATACTTGTTACATTTGCAACACGTTGCGCACTTGTCACTTGTGCTTTCAACGCATCTTTTTGCGCTTTATTTAAGTTAGTAGCACCATCGATGGCATTTGTTGCTGTTTGTTTCGCTTGCGTTAAATTATGTGTACCATCTAATGCATTTTTCGTTGATGTCACTTGTGTAGCGATTTGGTTAATTGCATTAGCATCCATATTTGGATTGCTTGTTGCATTAATGACACCATTAGCACTATCAACAGCATTGTTATAGTTTGTTTTGTTACTTCCTGTAGCATCAAGATAGTTTTGGCCATTTTTCGTAGCTGTGTTATCTTGAATGCTATTTCTTAACGTACCCATAGCACCATTTAATGTGTTGGCACTTGATTTAACAGTATCTACACCTGCAACATTTTGTGCTTGTTGCACTTGTTGTTTCAATTTATCTTTTTGAGCAGTTGTTAAATGTTGAAGTCCGTTTATAGTAGTGTTTGCATTTGATTTAGCTTGCTCTAAATTATGGTTACCATTTAGGGCACCTTTCGCATTAGCAACTTGTGACAACGCGTTTTCAACGGCAGCTTTATCTAAATTTGATCCACTATTTTTATTTAAAATATTTTCTGCGTTCGCAACGGCTTGAGTATAAGCAGTTTTCTTATCTGAATCAGCATCATGATAGTTTTCACTTGCTAGTGTATTTGCTTTATCATTAATACCATTTTGCAAGTTAGCCATCGCTGTATTCAATTGTGTACCTGTATTAGATACAGCTTCAACACCAGCTACAGTTGTTGCTTGATCAATTTTAGTTGTTAAGTCACGTTTTTGTGCATTATTAATTGACGTTAAGTTATTTAATGCATTTTTAGCTGCATTCTTCGCATTTGTAACGTTTTGATCACCATTCAATGCATTTTTAGCACTTGAAACATTTTGAATAGCCGCTTCAACATCTTGTTTAGACGTATTTGCACCTTGCGTTTTATTCAGAATTGCTTCAGCTCTGCTTACCGCATTTGTATACGCATCACGTTTAGCTTTATCTGCATCAGTGAAGTTAACACCTTGTTTAACTGTGTTTTGATCATGGATAGCTTGTTCCAAGTTGCCCATTTGCGTGTTTAACTCAGTTGCTGCATTTTTAGCAGCTGTTACCTCACTCACATGACCTGCACGGTCAATTTGTGATGAGATGGCAGATTTTTGGTTATTTGTTAAGTGTGATAACGTATTTAAGTTTTGCTTAGCAGTGTTTTGTGCATTTCTTAAGTTTTCAGCACCGTTTAAACCATTTTTAGCATTATTCACTTGTGTTGCAGCTTGGGTAATCGCACTAGCATCCATAGTCGGATTGTTAGTTTGATTAATGATACCTTTCGCATTTGACACAGCGCTATTATATGTTGATTGGTTATTCGGACTTGCGTCTGTATAGTTTTGACTTGCTTTGACTGTTGTTTCGTTAGCAATACTATCTCTTAAGCCTTTCATTGCATTGTTCAATGCTTGTCCATTTGTTTGAACAGATTGTACGTCTTCTAATCTATTGGCTTGTCCCACTTGTTCTTTTAATTTAGCTTTTTGAGGAGTATTTAATTGCGTTAATGCATCAATAGCAGTATTGGCGTTTTGTTTTGCTACACGTAATCTTTCGTCACCATTTAATTCTTGTTTCGCGCTGTTTACTTGATTAGCTGCAGCTGTTACTTCTGAAGGTGTCGTAACAACCGTTGGCGTACCGCTAATAATATGTTCAGCATTGGTAACTTTAGTTGTGTAAGCATTTTGTTTAGTGCTATCGGCGTTGACATATTTACTGCTTGCTAACGTATTCGTCTTATCTGCGATGGCATGTTTTAATGTGCCCATCGCCGTGTTCAGTTCAGTCGCATTACGTTGTACATCTTGTGCATTAGATACGCGTTGAGCACCATTAGCTTGTGCTTTTAATGCATCTTTTTGATGTTGATTTAAATCAGATGCGCCATTGATTGCTGTAATCGCTGCTTGTTTCGCATTGTTTAAGTTTTGCGTACCATTTAATGCATGTTTCGCATTATTAACATTATTAAGTGCTTGTTCGACTGCTGTTTTCGCTGTATTCGGTCCAGTTTGTTTATTTAAAATGGTTTCGGCTGCTGATACAGCTTGATTGTATGCATTACGTTTTTGCTCATCAGCATCCAAGAAGTTTTGGCTCGCTAATGTTCCTGACTTATCGTTGATAGCCGTTTGTAAGTTACCCATAGCACCATCTAAACTATTCGCATTTTGTTTAACAGATTCAACACCAGCTAAGTTTGTAGCTTGTGAAATTTGATTTGTTAAATCATTACGTTGAGCTGTAGTGATATGCGTTAAAGTACCTAAATGTTGTTTCGCTGCGTTTTGAGCTGCAATTAATTTTGCATCGCCATTCAATGCATCTTTCGCAGTATTCACACGTTGCAATGCTGCTTCAACTGCATTTTGCGCAGTGTTTGGACCATGTTGTTTATTTAAAATCGCTTTCGCTGCAGTAATAGCATTATCATACTCTTGTTGTTTATTTGTATCAGCATCACGATATTTCTCAGATGATTTAACTTGAGATTCGTTGTTAATACCACTTTGCAAGCTAGCCATAGCTTGATCTAGATGTTGTGCATTTTGTTTTACAGTATCAACACCACTAACTCTTGTCGCACTACTAATTTGACTAATCAAATTGTTCTTTTGAGCATCTGTAATACTCGTTAATGTGTTTAAGTACGTTTTCGCATTTTGTTTTGCCGTAGCTAAGTTTTCATCACCGTTAAGTGCCGTTTTAGAACTATTCACTTGCTCTGCTTTTTGTGTAATCGTACTTGGATTCATTTCTGGATTACTATTTGCATTAATAATCGTTTCAGCAGCAGCTACTGCGTTGTTATATGCTGTTTGCTTATCATTATTAGCATCTACGTAATCTTCACTTGCTTTAGTCGCATCTTTGTTGGCAATACTTTGTCTTAACGTATTCATGGCTTGATCTAATGTATTGGCATTTGATTGAACCGTATGAACACCAGCGACAGTAGTACCACTATTAATTTGGTTTGTTAAATTCGTTTTTTGTGCAGTTGTTAAATGCGTCATATTATTTAACTGCTGTTTCGCTGTTTGCTTCGCTTGATCTAATAAACGCGTACCATCTAAGTTATTTTTAGCCGAATTCAATTGATTCATCGCTTCAGTAACTTGATCTTTCGTTTTATTTTGACCATTTGATTTATTTAAAATATCTTTCGCAGCTTGTACCGCATTTGTGTATGCTGTTTTCTTACTAGGTGTCGCATCTTGATAGTTTTGACTATTAAGCGTCGTTTGTTCATCATTGATTGCACCTTGCAAGTTACCCATCGCTGTATTTAAATCTGTACCTTGTTGTTTAACAGTATTTACGCCAGCAATATTTGATGCAGCATTAATTTTAGATTTAACATCTGCTTTTTGTGCATTATTTAAATGTGGTAATGCATCAATTGCTCTTGCAGCATCTGTTTTAGATTGTGCTAATTTTTCATCACCATTTAATGCATTTTTATTAGAAGTAACAGCTGAAGTTGCACGATTAACATCATCAACAGACATCGTTGGATTTGTTGTTTGATTAATGATTGTTTCGGCACTTGAAACTGCACTGTTATATGCATTTTGTTTAGCTGTATCTGCATCCGCATAATCTTCTGTACGTTTCACTTGATCTTTATCTGCAACAGCTTGTCTTAAGTTACCCATTGCACTATTTAAGTTTGTTGCATTTTGCTTAATCGTATTAACTGTCTCGATTTGATGTGCACTATTAATTTGCGATTGTAAGTTTTGACGTTGCGCATTATTCAAGTTATTTAATTGACCTAATGCAGTGTTCGCTTCTTGTTTCGCAGCATTTAACTTAGCTTCACCATTCAATGCATGTTCTTTACTAGTGACATTTGATAAAGCATTGTTAACATCACTTGGTGTTATAACTGGATGTTGTGCATTACCATTAATAATGTCATTCGCATGGTTGTATGCATTGTTGTAATCATTTTTCTTATTAGTATCTGCGTTGACATAATTATCACTTTGTACGACTTGATTATGATTAGCAACGCCACGTTTTAAACCTGTCATAGCAGTATTTAAGCTTTGAGTCGTTTGTTTAATATCATTTACTGCATGTACATTTTGTGCACTATTCACTTGTTGTGTTAATGCATTCTTTTGTGCTTGGTTTAAATCACTTGCATGCGTAATCGCATTTGTTGCTTCTGTTTTCGCACGTTGTAAGTTTTGTTGACCATCTAAAGCATCTTTCGTCGATTTAACAGATGCTGCTTTTTGGTTCACTGTGTTAACATCCATCGTTGGATTAGTCGTTTCTCCAATGACACCTTTAGCCGCATTAACTGCATTATCATACGCTTGTTTATTAGCTGGTGTTGCGTCAGTGTAATTTTGACCTGATTTAATTGTATTATTATCCGCAACACTGTCTTTTAATTTCGTCATCGCAGTATTTAAAGCCGTAATGTTAGACTTAATTGTTTCAAGAGCAGCATGATTTTGAGCAGCATTAATTTGTTGCGTGAAATTATTTTGTTGTGCTTGGTTTAAGTTAGATGCACCATGTAATGTTGTTAACGCTGGCTGTCTATCTAATGTTAAACCTTGACGTGCTGTATTTAATTGATCCTTAGCTTGGTTTGCCTCTGTCACTTTATCATTGATATTTTGGACAGTTGGGTTGCCATTCAACACTTGATTAATTTCAGTTAACTTTTGACGCGCTGCTTGTAATTTTTGGTTGTACGCATTTAACGAAGCGGTCGTCATACCTGTTGTATCCGTTGGTTGATTAATGCTTTGTTCTAATTGCGTTTTCGCAGTTTGAAGCGGTGCTTTATCTGGTGTTAACGCTTGACGTGCATGATCTAAATCAGATTTAGCTTGATTTGCTGCAGACGTATTTGTATTAATTTGTTCTACAGTCGGTGAACCTGCTAATACTTGATTGATTTGTTGAATCTTATTACGTGCAGCTGTTAACTTCGCATTGTATGCATTTATAGAGTCTTGTGTCATACCAGTTGTACTTGTTTGCGTGTCAATACTATGTTGTAGTTGATTTTTCGCATTTTCTAAAGGCGCTTTATCAACTGTTAAGCCATTGCGTGCTTGATCAAGTGCTGTTTTAGCAGCATTCGCTGCTGTCACGTTTTGACGAATCGTTGCAACATCTGGATGAGATGCCAGTACGCGATCAATTTCTTGAATTTTAGTTCTAGCTGCTGAAAGTTTTTCATTAAATGCTGCAATAGATGTGCTTGTCATACCAGTCGTACTCGTTGGCTGATCAATATCATTTTGCAACTGAGTTTTTGCAGTTTGTAATGGTGCCAAGTCTGGTGTTAATCCAGCAATTGCTTGTTTTAAGCTATTATATTTTTCTTCTACTTTTGTTTTTTCTTCGGCAATTTGTTGGTCTGTTGCGTCACCATTGTTAATAACATTTTGTGCATTTGTTGATTCTGTTTGACCCGCACGTTTAGCATTTTCATATGCTTGGATTGATGATTGTGTCATACCATCAGTAGTTACTGATTTATTGATTTCTTCATCAAGTTTCGTCTTAGCAGTTCTTAAAGCACTATTATCAGCTAAAGGTACTAATTGATTAATTGCTTGCGTTAATCGCTCATTAACACGATTTACATTTGTTAATGCTGTTTGTACCTCTTGCACTGATCTTATTGGCTTCTGAATGATAGCATTAGCACTATTTTTAGCACTTGTAAGTTCTGCTTGAAGCGCATGCATTGAATTATTATACGCAGTAATACTTGCTGGTTTCTTACCAGTCGTTGTACCTGTGCGATTCAATTGTTGCACTGCTTGCTCTAAGGTATGTGTATCTGCAGTTAAATTTTGTTTCGCTTGGTTTAATGCTGTTAATGCGTTATCGACACGATGTTTTTCCTCTGAAATTTGCTGCGGTGTTGCATCTCCATTGTCTATAACACGTTGTGCTGCAGTTATTTCAGTTTCTGCTTCACGCTTCTTCGCATTATAGTTATCAATACTTTGTTGCGTCATACCAGCAGTTGATGGTACTTGGTTCACAGAACTTTGTAAGTTATTTTTAGATGTTACTAATTGGCTATTATCTTCTTTATTTTGAAGTAATGCTTTAGCTTGATCAATCTTAGTTTGTGCTGCACGAACTTTAGTTAATGCGTCAGAAACTTGTTGTGGTGTTGCACGATCATTATTAATCACTTGTTGCGCTTCTGTTTTTGCAGTATTGATTTGTTGTTGCGCATTATGAATTGCATTATTGTACTGCGTAATTGTACCTGGCTTTTTACCTTCAGTGCTTACTGGATCATCTAAATGATTTTTAGCTGTGATTAACTCACGTTTATCCGCTTTTGTGAAAATGGACTCTTGTACTTCTTCAGTACTACCATCATTGTAAGTTACTGTCACAGGAATCGTCGTTGTGCTACCACCAGCTAAATTAGTAGGCATTGCTGTGCCATTTTTAATCGTTGCAGTACGTTTATTAGCAACTTGAACTGCATTGTTAATTTCAGCTGCTGTTACATTTGAACCATAATCTTTCACAATTTCAGTTGTGTTGACAGTATGAGCTGCCGGTGCAGTTAATGTACTTGGATTACTACTTACTGAGTGACCTGTACCTGCTTTCGGAGTAATTGTGATTGATGAATTTGGTTTTATAGTATTGGCATTGAACGTCACTTTACCAGTTTGTGCATCTAACGTTACATAGTCAGGCTTATTCGCAATTGTCCATTGATTATTTTGACCACGAACAACATTAATTGTCTTACTATGTTCTGCACCATTACCCACTTTTTCAGTGTAAGCAATATCCATTGCTTGAGTTGGATTAATTAAATGTCCTGATGGATTATTAGGCGTGATATCAATATGACCATTTTGCCAAATCTTAGTAGTCGCTTGGTTCGGTTGTGGTGCGACAACTGTGAAATCATCACTACGTTGCTCATCACTTACTGTCTCTCCGCTTCCTTGCGTTGCAACAACTTGAATTGTATCAGCAGGGTTGAAAGTACCTGCTGCAACAGTAATACCATTATTAGTTCCAGCAATACCTGCTACAGTTGCTGCAGATGCTTCTTTCACCCATGGACTTGTATTATTGCGACGTGTAAATGTCGTCACAACGTTACCATTACGTTTAATAACTAATTTATCAGCGTATGTCGTTACGTTACCTGCATGTGTATTCACTGTTTGGTTTGCTCCAGGTGCAATTGTAATCGCTCCTGCCGCTGTTTCAGTCACAGTTGGTTTCGCTGGTTGCACATCTTTTACTACAAATTTCGCTGGTAAAGATGTTGCAAAAGTA
This sequence comes from Staphylococcus sp. EG-SA-18, assembly GCF_017151825.1. Taxonomy (NCBI): domain Bacteria; kingdom Bacillati; phylum Bacillota; class Bacilli; order Caryophanales; family Staphylococcaceae; genus Staphylococcus; species Staphylococcus sp. EG-SA-18. The sequence continues at coordinate 18,995 of NZ_JACYVY010000015.1, read as the reverse complement.
TGTCCGTTATAGATGACGTCATATTTTGCGTTAACGACTTTAGCCACATTCGGTTTATTCATAGCTGACCAGTTTGCGTCATTTGTACCTGTAGTATCACGATTCCATTTATACGTAAATCCATCTGTTGGTAAACCAGTAGCATTTTGCATATGTGCATATCCTGATGCTTGCGTACCACTTGCTAAAGTGCCTCCAACCGTTGTCGTATAAGTAGTTTGAGGGAATTCAAATTGATATACATTAACAGTAACAGGAACTCGTTTAGCAGCTGAAATACCTGGATATGTGACATCGACATTTAAATGTTGCACGCCTGCTTGTTGGTTATTTGGTTGTTGTCTATTTGCCCATGCTGCAGTGATACCATTTGTGTTTGTATTTGGATCAAATGTAATGTAGTTCATCGCATCCGTTCCATTAGTCAAATTTTGACCTTTCACATCACGTGATGGCGCCTTTGCATTAGCAACTGGATAAACTTTGACTGGAACTTCAACATTACGCGTACCTTGACCATTAGGTAATGTTACAACCGCAGTTTTATGAGTGTTACCGACTGTATTCTTCCATGTATCTGGACTATCATGCCATGCAACCGTTGCCCCATGTGGCGGGTTTTGAATAAATCTTTCTACGTGTCCGAAATCAAAACCGTCGCCACCTTTAATAAATACAGCACCTTCAGTAGTTGCTTGTAATTGTGGTGTCACTGTTACTGTTGCACTGTCATTTGAATCAACAGATTCATTTCTTGTTACATCTATCGCTTGACCATGTTCATCTTGAGTAGTGTACGTCACATTATTCATTGTGATAGAAGACCTTGCCTTAATCACACCATTTGGTAACGCATCACTTACCGTTACAACTGCAGTATTACCACTACCATAAGTCGTGTTTGTAATCGTTAATGGCGTATTATCTGCTTTAAATAATTTAATAGATGAACTACTTAACACATTATTAATTTTAATTTGTTGGTTAGTAAGACCTGCTTTATAAGTCACAGAGTTGCCATCAATTCGCGGTGGATCTGGTTTAACTTTTGCTAAAATCTTGATAATTTGCGTTTGGTGATTATCATAAGTAACTCGAATATCCCTTGTTGAAATACCAACCACATCTTTACTTGGTCCATATGAATTTGTAAATTGGAAATTCATACGTTGCGCATTTTGTGTCCAAGAATCATTAACTGGTTTAACATATTGTTTCGCATCATACACATCAGATACACCTGGGAACACAGCACCTCTATTCGTCTCAAAGACATGCTTCGGTACTGTACTTACTACTTTATATGTTGCTGTTTTCGTAATCGGCGTTGTTTCACCATCAATTAAGATATGTGCAGTTACTGTTATATCTTCACCAATACGTGTATTATCTTTATTTGGCGCTTGTCCACTTACCCATGTAATAGTTGCATCTGGAATGGCACTACCATTAGATAACTTAAAGTAATCTGATGCACTAGAACCATTACCTGCTGGGAAGTCTTGGCCTTGTACAGTGTAATGCGAATGTGCAACGATTTCTGGAATGACATGCTTTACAGGTACAGTCACTGTTGATGTTGTTCCATCTTGATAAGTAGCAGTTACTGTAACATTGGCATTATTTCCAGTACGACTGACATTACTAACTGTTTTACTAGTGATTTCATTCGCACTTGCTCTTGCATAACTTCTATTTGGTACTGTTTCAGTAAACGTTAATGAATTAATAATTGCTGTTTGATCAGCTTGTGATACTGTCGCATTATTCGAAATATTGGCAATTCTCACAGGATTAGCAGCCGTTGATGAAGTACCAACTCGATATTTATCACGCAAAGGTTTCACTGTTACATTGAACGAAGTTGTAGCTGTATTGCCGCTTGTATCAGTTGCTAATAAATTGATTGTCTTATTAGTTGCTGATGTCACATTTGGTGCCGTTGCAGAAACATGTTGATGGTTATTATCAACAGTGCCTGTAATTTGTGATGTATTTGGTACAGTTACAGATTGCACACCAAAGTTATCATTCGCTGTAATAGTATTTGTAAATGTTTCACCTGAGAACACTTGATGATTAGTGTAATTACCTACTGAAATTGTTGGATTCACTAAATCACTTGGTACAAAATAAATGTTAATAGCGTCAGTAGTATTTCCTGTATTTTGATTTAAATGTTCAACATATTGTTTTGGACCATATGGCGTTAAGTATAACTGTGCTTTATAAACTGCATCACTTGCATTATGTGTAGAATTACTTTTTACAACGTGGTCAATTGTAAATGCGCTAGCACCATTAGCTGCCGGTTCGTTTACGTTAACAACAGTTGAGTTACTATGGTTTGCACGAGTATTTGAATTTGTAACAGGTTGCCCACCATAACCGTTTGAAGGGTTGATGATGTCTAACACTTGAATCACTTGACCATTCAACGTAAATTGACGTTGACCATCAGTTGTCGAATTTGATTGTGAATAACCAGTCGTTCTAAAGTTAGGTCTTCCGCCAGCTTCTGCTTGTGCTTTTTCATTACCAGTAATATTATTACGCAATCCAGGCACTGTAGTAGTCGCTTTTAGCATTGTTAAAATATCATTAGTTGTAATTTGTGTGCCTAATGTAGCATCATAACGATAAATTAAAGATTTATGGTCATCAGACCATGATAAACCACCATCTGTTGGTCTGTTTGCAATTTTTGCATTCGTCCATGTCACTGTATAATCTTGCGGGAAATTAACCCAACGCAAGAAATTCATATTAGCTAGGTTTGACGCGAATGATTTCGTTAATCGACCTTTATTAATATTTACTGTAATAGTACTTACATTAGCACCATTAGGTGTATTTGTAACTGAAATATTACCCTCGGCAAGCGTAATTACATCTCTATTTGCATTAATAAAAGCTTGTTTTACTTTTGAGATTTCATCAGTTGTTAAATCATATGTTGACGTACGATAGACACGTTGATCGCCTTCAGGTTGTTTCACATCAACGATTTTTAAACTAATATAGAAATCTTCAGTGTCTTTATGATATGCATTTGAAGCAACTATATGATATAACTGCGTGCCTGCATTCATTTGACTAACTTCTTGTGCAGTTAGAATAGTTCTATCAGATGTAATATTTGTAAATGTGCCACTTGGAATAGCTTGTCCATTACTTAAAGTAAAATATTGTTTAATATCACCAATATTAAATGATTGTCCTTTAGCAATCGTTACCGTTGCTGTTTTAGCTGCATTGGCAGTTTGATATTCAGATTTCACAACTGGTTCGTATGTCATCACATTTGTAGCATCAAGCGTTGTTGATGAGCCATCACGGTAATGTAATGTGACATTACCATTATTATCGACAGTTACTGGATCAGTTGATGCTAAATATCCTCTTATATTTTGGTTTTTATTCATAAAGGCAGTAATTATGCTTTGCTTTTCATCATTAGATACAGCAGTCGGATTGACTACTACAACTTTCTCAGTATTTCCTAATACAATCGGATGAGCATCTTCACTAATTTTACCTACATGAATTGACACATGTTTAGATTGACTATCATTTGTCGTATTATTGACATTATCTGTCGCTGATACTTTAAATGTAATATCACTGTTAAACGCCTGATTCATACTCACTCTACCTGTAATAGCTAATGAGCCGTTTTTGTTGTCGGATTTAGTTAAATTTGATGTCCAACCATTCGGCAAAGTAGTAATAGTTGTATTTTTTATACCAGAATGTCTATCAGAGACTCCCATTGTAAAGTTGACTTCGTCGCCTCGATAGTATTTGGCATTTATTCCAACAGGATTATTGATTGTTGGTGGAATGTCATCTGGCAAAATAGTAACAGCATTACTCATATTAGATGCAACTACTTTATTATAATAAACTACTGCTCTAATTTGTTTACCTACAGGTGGTATGAATACAACATAATCTTGCGGTCGTATAGTAATTGTATTATGCACCCCATCAGGTGTACCAGTCGCAAGTATCGTATAACCAGATGGTATTTGATCTGCCTCACTACCACCATTCGTAGTTTGATTTGTTGGTGCAACTAAATAAACCAATGCCGATGGATCCAACGGTATTCCCGAAATATTAACAGGCACTTTTTGTAATGCTGTACCTCTTAATTGCTCAGCTGTCGTTGTAATTGTTGGTGTATGTGGTTTAACACGAATTTCGAATAATTGTTCTTTACGTCCAAAACGTATCGTTCCAAAGTAATCCCCTGGTAATAAATTACCAACAAGTTCAATGTTACGTTCTCTAGCATTATTAGTTCTATTTGTCGAGTTTTCAATGTGTAATGTACGCGGAATACCTGTAATTTGCCAATCTTTATCTGTAAAATTCTCATTACTTGTTAAATTAATACGTAATGGTTGAATAGATGTTACGCTACCACCTAAATTCACGGAAGCATTCCCTTGGTTACCTGCATATACATAGAAAACTGGATGCCCAGCTTGTTTTGAAAATGGTTTTTCAGCAATGTTTTGAGTATCGTCATTTTTAAAGAATTTAATATTATGTTGGATTTCAGGTAATACCGTTAAGTTAACAGGAACTAAAGTTTCACTATTACCATAACCATCAGGATAGTCGAAACCAATCATTAATCTTATTGGGTTTCTAGTTCTTGCTGCTTCTTGTAATTTTTGATCAGTAAATAATTGACTTAATTGATATTCATTTAATTCCTGAACGCCCCCCGGTCTAAAAGCGTTAGTAGTTGCATTAGTTGGGTAAAAACCTAACACTTTATTACTCGGCGTCTTAACATAACTTAATGGATCATCAACAAAATCATCTATATTTAGGTTTGTACTTTCTAATACCTTTTTCGTTTGTACATTTCCTTGACTCACTTCTACACGTTTAGTTGTACCTATGCGATATGTACGATTAACCACTTGTCTTAAACCATTAAGACGTTGTTGATGGTCTTGCGTTGATTCGACGTATAGTTGACTGTACATAAATAATTGATTGTACTCTAAAGCACGCCCACCTGCTGCATAGTACAATTTATTAACAGTTGGACCTTGTGTTTTAAATGAAATTGTATAACTTGCATCACCTTGACCGATGAAAGTATAAACTTTAGGAACACCCGGTGATTCAGCAGGTTTTTGACCATTAATATATTCAAAATTTTGTCTACCAAATGCTTTAGTAGCAGCTGTTGCTCCAGCTTCACTAAAATAATCACTCGCTCTAGATAAATCTTCTAAAGAATAAACATGGACAGTTGGCCAGCTATATATTACTTGGCCACTTCTATTTCTTATTTTAAAGTCATGTGAACGATCAGGATCATTTACTCCATATTCCCACATTTGTTGAAGTGGTTTATTTGCACCTGCTTCTGCTCCATGACTCCATTGTACATTTGTTCCATCTGAATTAACTGTTACAAAGTCAGTTCTTCCTACTGGCACTTGGTCTGCTGGTAATGCAAACCAGAAAATCATATTTTGATGTGGAGCATGTCCTTTATTAAACTTAATAACCCATTGGTAGCCATCTCCAGTTTGTTTCGCTGTCATAAGAGCAATTTCCTTTGAGTCAGAGGCCTTCAATGTATTCCATGGTGTAGTTGGTAAATTATATGGCGCCCCTTTACTAGAAGCATTGATATATGTACCTACAGGATATCCTGAACCATCATTAGCATTTTCAACATAATATGATGAATTTGCATTTTGATAGTCTGATACTGATCTAGGCTCTGCAGCTCTAGACTCAACAGAACGCGTTTGAATTCTGTTTGATCGACGGCTAGTTTGTTGACGTTGAGGCATTGTACGAATTAAAGCAACAGCTTGTTCCAATTCTTTGTATGCAAGTTGCAAGTCTTTATTGTTTATTGGATCATTACTGCCTAATAACGTATTAATCTTTTCAAAAATGCCTTTTACATAGTTAAATGTGCCAGAATCTGCATTTTCACGGTCAATAAAGCGATAATCATGATAATTTGCATCAAAAAATGCTTGTAATTCATTTCGGTCATGTTGTACGTTACCATTATCAGATGAATCTGAAGCTGTTACTACATTTGCTTCATGATTTTCTAAATGAGCCGCTCTATTGTCGTTTCCATTTTTATTAGCAGATTGACTTTCGTTTTGTTTATGCTTACCTTCTTCTTTATCTGGTTGTGTTGTCGCAGCCGTTGCCGAATCTTTCTTTGTATTTACATTTTGAGATGCTGGTTGTTCATCATTAGTAGTAGATGATTGCGCTACTTTTTGATCTACTAAATTAGCTTGACTAATATTTGGTTGCTCATTTTCATGAGTAGCAGATAATGATTGACTATTTTGTGAATTTTGAGAATTTTGTACTTGAGATTCTCGATTCTCAGTCTGTTCATTATTACTTTGTTGTTTCTGTTTAACCACGCTTGCTGGTTGATTTGTTTCAGCAGCATGTGCTTGTGATGTATTGAATCCTAAAAATACCAATGTCGCAATGACAGTTGAAAATGTACCAACTGTATATTTACGAATACTAAACTTTTGAATTTTATCACGATAATTCACAGCTATTGTTCACTCCTTATCTTGTTGTTATGTCTCTGTTGTGTTGTGAATGTATTTACTTTTGATTGCTTGTATATTGTAATGCTCATTCCATTCTCATTTAAAAATTTAAAACGATGACGATTCAATACAATTTCGCAATCTATCCAAAAAGTATTGAAACACATTACAACTATGTGTTGAACAATTTATTTATGCTCCAGAATATAATAACACAAAATATATTGTATGGTAAATTGAATTTGTGACAATTTATAATAATTATAAATAAAGTAGCGTAAAAGAGTAATAAAAAACCAATCCCTATGTTCATTTAAAATAATGACACATAAGAATCGGTTTATATTTTTGTTTAATATTGTAGCGACTTGTATGATTTCAATTTAATTCTCAATTATCATAATTGAGTGTCGTTTTGTTTAGGCACAAGTAACAAAATGATAACGAATGATAATATTCCCATACCTGCATTTAACCATAATGCAATCATTGCACCTGTATAAATGTTTGTCATATTTGATACGATTGCATATACTGCACCACTCAATGCGACGCCAAATGCTCCACCTAATGCAGAAGCCATTTTATAGATACCTGCAGCAACGCCTACTTTTTCTAACGGTGCATTTGCAATTGCTGTATCTGTTGATGGTGTAGCATATATCCCTAGTCCTAAACCAAAGAATAAATAACCTATAATACAACAAATGACATACAATATTTCTGGCAAGAAAGTTAATGAAATGAGACATTCTCCGACAATAAGAACTCCTGTTCCAATTAACATTGGTTTCTTGCATCCGAGTGTTTGAAGTAACTTTTCACCAACACGAATCATAATTAGTACCATTACTAAATAAGTGATTGATAAACTTCCTGCTTGCAATGAAGAATATCCTAAACCTCTTTGAACAAATGTGTTGGCTACTATTAATGTTCCTGCAACACCATTTAACAAAAAGTTTGAAGCTGTTGCACCTGTGTAAGCTTTATTTTTAAATAATTTAAAATCGATTAAAGGATTTGTAGCACGCTTTTCAAGAACTATAAATAAACTAAAAGATCCAATTGTAATTGCTAATAAAGTGATAAAAAGAAGTGAGCTAACACCTAATTCTGATCCTTTAGTAATTAAAATATTTAAACTGAGAAGCATAATGACTAAAAGAACCAGACCTTTAATGTCAAATTTATTTAGAGAAATCGATTTAGATTTAGTTTCAGGTGTGCCTTTAATAAGAAAAAGCGCAATTAATGAAATTATAATTGATAGGATGAAAATCCAACGCCAACCTAAAAGCGTTGCAACTGCACCTCCAAAAAATGAACAAACACCAGAGCCGCCCCATGAGCCAATTGACCAATAACTTAAAGCGCGTTGTCTATCTTTCCCAATGTAATATGACTTAATAATAGACAAAGTTGCAGGCATAATACATGCTGCTGAAAGTCCTTGAATTAATCTTCCTATAATAAGTAATAAAGGAATATTTGAAATAATGATTAATAATGAACCCAATATATTTAAGATAATACCAATGTTCGTGAGTTTAATTCTGCCATATTTATCAGCAAGACCACCTGCTCCTACTACAAACATTCCTGAAAATAAAGCAGTTATACTAACGGCGATATTAACCGTTCCAATATCTGTATTGAAACTATCTTCAAGTATTGGTACAACATTAACCAATGATTGTGCAAATAGCCAAAACGTTATTACACTTAAAACAATTCCTATTAACAACTTATTATTGCCTTCAAATGCCTCTCTTGACGGCTTTTCCATCTCTATTTGCCTCCCTATACTTTTGAAAAACAGACAAATTCCATAACAGAAATTTGTCTGTTCCATAGAATAATTGAATGGTTTTTGATTTTAATGTGTAAAACTTTAAATTTATTAGTAGTCCATCCATTTATTCTTAATGCTAGTTATCTTACCTTATGCTGCTTTTTGTTTCTTCTTATAATAATAAACTGGTATACCAAGTGCTGTTATTAGAATTCCAATGATTGCTAGTATAAATTGTGTAAACAGTGTATTAATTAATACAAATGACCCTGCCAAAATTGCAATTAAAGGTATGATTGGATATAACGGTACTTTATATGGTCGCTCCATATTTGGTTCGCGTTTCCTTAAAATTATTACCGCAACAAATGACATACAATAGAACAACCAAATAACAAAGATTAGCATGTTTGTAATTGTATCAAATGCTCCCATTGACATCATGATGATAGCGATTATAAGTTGTATAATTGCGCCAAACCATGGTGCGCCAGATTTTGTTAATTTTGCGAATAAGTGGCTAAATGGCAATAATTTTCTTTCAGCCATTGCATATGGTACGCGCATACCAGTCATAGTATAGCCATTGATCGTACCATAAACAGAAATTAATATACCGATTGTAATAATCTTACCGCCATTTTCACCAAATAATATTTTTGATGTATCTGAAGCCGCATTTAAATTACCAGCAAGTAGTTCTATTGGCAACGTTAATAAGAATGTAGCGTTAATTAATAAATACACAGCCATAATACAACCGATACCAACTGAAATCGCTAAAGGTAAATCGCGTTTAGGATTTTTAAGTTCCCCCGCAACATTTCCTACATGAATCCAACCATCATATGCAAACATAGTTGCTAATAAACCACTACCAATTGCTGTAAAGAAACCATTTCCTGAATTACCTGTAGTTGGAATTAATGAAAAAGCGATATCTCCAGATTGAAAAATACCAAAAATTACAATAACGATGATTGGAATCAGTTTAATTACTAAAGTAACTGATTGTAAAATTCCGCCTGCTTTTGAACCTAGGAAATTTATCAACACAATAGATAACGCAGATGCGATTGCTATTGGTATTAACGAACCTATAGATAAATGGAATAAATTAATTAGCTGTGTCGCAAATACGATAGACAATGCTGCTACGTTAGCTGGAAAATAAATAAATGATTGCGCCCAACCTGATAGGAAGCCCCAGAAATCACCGTATGTATATTCTATATACTTCGTTAAGCCACCTGTTTCAGGGATTGCAGCAGCAAGTTCTGCTGCTGTTAACCCCGCACAAATGGTAATGATGCCGCCTAGGAACCATACAAACAAGGCCATTCCTGCTGTTCCTGTTACTTCTGTTACGTTTGATATTTTAAAGAATACTCCTGAACCAATAACTGTCCCCATAACAATAGCAAACGCTGAGAAGAAACCTATATTTTTTTGTAATTCTTTACCATTTGACATAATTACACCTCATTTTTAAGATTAAATGTTTTAACCTACCACACCCTTGCTTGTATCTGCAATATTCAGTCCATGTTCAATGACACCTGAAACTCTAGTTAAGTCAACATTCCCGCCTGAAACTAAAGCAACAACATTTTTATCTTCAAGCCATTTATTGTTTATTTTTCCACTTAAAATTGCAGCTGTTGGTAATGCGCCTGCACCTTCAGTAATAATTTTGGCACGCTGCATTAAATCTTTCATAGCATGTTCAATTTCTTCTTCAGTAACAAGAATAAATTCATCTACTAAATGTTTAACTACTTCATATGTTTGTTCACCAGGAACTTTTACATCACAACCATCTGCTATCGTGCTATCCACTCGATGTTCAGTTAAATCTCTCTTATAGAAAGACTCAGCCATACCATGAACATTCTCAGATTGAACACCGATAATATGAATTGAAGGGTTAAATGATTTTAATGCGGTGGCAATACCTGCAATTAATCCTCCACCGCCAACTGGTACGATGACTGTATTCACATTCCAAATATCATCTAAAATTTCTAAACCAATTGTTCCTTGGCCTGCCATTACAAACTTATCGTCATATGGATGAACGATTGTCATGCCATTTTCTTTCGCTAATTCTTCCATATAAAGTCTAGTTTCGTTAAAGTTTTTACCTTTTAAAATAACCTTTGCCCCATAGCCTTTTGTTGCTTGTTGTTTCGCTTGTGGTGCTGTTTCAGGCATTACGATAGTTGCATCAATGCCTAATAATTTAGCTGTTAAAGCAACACCTTGTGCATGGTTCCCAGCAGATGCTGCGATAATGCCTTTTTCTTTTTGTTCATCTGTTAAGTGATTAATTTTATTGCTAGCGCCTCTAAATTTAAAAGATCCTGTGAATTGCATATTTTCTAATTTTAGAAATACATTCCCTTTAGTTATACTTTGGCTTAAATACATTGATTTAATTAGAGGTGTTCGACGAATAAATGGTTTAATGCTTGCTTTAGCTTCTTCGATATCTCCTAAACTTACAATATGTGCTGTTTGTAATGTAACTGTGTTGGTTGTCATAATAATTACATCCTTCCGTTTTGTAAATTTTTAGTCCAAACTATAATGCTATATTTAAAATATTCATTTCACTCAATTTCATTTAAATTATTATCTATTCGATAACATTTAATATTTCTTTATAATCTAGGTCATGTGATGAAGCTAATCCTTGATTTGTCACTTGTCCTTGGTAAATGTTTACACCAGTACTTAAGGCTTCATTATCTTTAATTGCTTGTTCTAAGCCTTTGTCACAAATTTCTAATATATAATCAATATTTCCTTGTGCTAATGCCATTGTTGAAGTTCTTGGGACTGCTCCTGGTTGGTTTGGTACACCATAATGAATCACACCTTCTTCTTCATACACTGGATCAGAAATTGTAGTTGGTCTAATTGTTTCAATAGTTCCACCTTGGTCAATAGCTATATCGATTAATACTGAACCTTTTTTCATTGATTTAACCATCTCACGAGTAACCAATTTTGGCGGTTTCGCACCAGGAATTAAAATTGTAGAAATAAATACATCTGCTTTTTTTATTTGTTCTGCTAAATTTTCTGGTGTTGATTTGACTACTGTGACATCTTTTTCTGCATACATATCTTGTAAATATTTAATGCGATCATCGTTTAACTCGATAATGATTACTTTAGCATTTAGTCCCAAGGCAACATTTGCTGCATTTGTTGCTGCTACTCCACCACCGAAAATCACATATGTACTACCAGGTATATCCACATTTTCATGTACACCAGTCACTAAAGTACCTTGACCACCATGTTGTGCTTCAGAGTAGTAAGCTCCCATAATTGCTGAGCGTTGACCTGCTATAGCACTCATTGGCGCTAATAATTCTGCTTTTCCATTTTTTATAATGGTTTCACCACTAATCGCAGTTACACCAACTTCTTGCATTTTTTCTACTATTTCTTTTGAAGATGCTAAATGTAAAAATCCCCAGATAATTTGATTCTTTTTGAAATATTGATATTCGCTTTCATGAGGTTCTTTTACTTTGATAACAAGATCAGCTTCCCATGCTTGTTCATGAGTTACGATCTTAGCGCCTTCTTTTTCATACATATCGTTAGAAAATCCTGAACCAATGCCAGCATTTTTTTCAACAATTACTTTATGTCCTGCATCCGTTAACTTACGCACATTTTCGGGTGTGCAAGCTACACGTCCTTCACCTTGTTTTAATTCTTTGACTACTGCAACTAACATTTGCAACACTCCTCTTTCATTTGTGAATATTTTCACAATTATTTTATCCTTTGGTTATGAATATGTAAATACCATTAATTAATTATTCATATTTTATCTATAATTTGTTAATAAATATTTAATATATTATTCTTATTCTTAAATATTATGTGCAATTATACCACTATATTTATTTCTTATACTCCATTTGATTTATAGTTGTATTAATACATTGACTCAAAAACTAATTAATCAAATATGTTTTTTAGATTAATAAAGTTGTAACTGTACTATTTTGTAGTGTATGGTAATTTATTTGGATGAAATATAATTCTGTAAACTCTATTGATTAATCAAATATGTATCTATCAAAATTCGGCTTATTTATTCACTCTGACATATCCAAATACGCAAAAAGACTATTTCTACCTTGTATCGATAGAAATAGTCTTTTTATACTTAATTGGTTTAATTTTTCATAAAATTTTATACTTTTTTAAAAATGGGATGAAATATATTTTCCTGAAACATGTAATTCATGTTCGTTACAAATTGATAAAATATGATTAAGTGTTGTTGCAAATGACATTTTCTCAAAAAGCGATTCACTATCAATTGGTACTTGTGTGTGAATTTCAGCAAGTCGCTTCGATAAATATAGTTCATCTAAATTGTCATTAATCTTATTACGTTGCCCAGCTGATAATGCATCAATGTTTTCAACCACATTTTCAACGCTTTGATATTGCTGAATTAACTTAATAGCCGTTTTCTCACCAATTCCTTTAACACCTGCATATCCATCTGCTGTATCACCCATAAACGCTTTAATATCGATTAGTTGTTGTGGTTCAAGGGCATATTCTTCGTTAAAACGATGTAATGTATATCTATTATAAATGTTAAAACCTTTTTTAATTAGCCAGACTTCAACATTGTCATTAATACATTGCAGTAAATCTTTGTCGCCCGTAATAATATAGACATCGTTATCAGTTGAATATTGTTGTGCTAATGTACCTATAACATCATCCGCTTCATAGTTTTTAACGCCAATATTTACAAAGCCAAATTGCTCTGAAATTTCTTTAACATAATCAAATTGTGGTATCAATTCTTCTGGTGGTGCAGAACGATTTTGCTTATAACCATCAAACATATCATTTCTAAAAGTTGATTGTCCCATATCCCAACATACAGCTACATGTGTAGGGCGTATTTCATGTATTGCCGAAAAGATATGACGCACAAACCCTTGTATTCCATTTGTAGGTACACCTTGTGAATTGTACATAAATTGTTTATGAAGACTTGTAGCGTAGAAATGTCTAAATAATAGTGCCATACCATCTACAAGTAATATTTTATTAGGCATTTAAAACGTTCCTTCTTTCTTAATATAAAATAGTTTTCAGTTGTTGATGTTTATCTTTCAATTGATTGATAAGTGTTGTATCTAAATCAAATGCTAATAAATCGTTTATTTGCGTTTGAATATTAGCTTCAAAACTTTCAAATTGCGATTCAGCTTCTACAGCCATTTGCTTAACATATAATTCAAGTTGTTGCCTCAATAATCCCATTTGTGGTTGTAATAATCCTAATGTACTTTGACAAATTGATTCATGTATATCTCTTTGCCCATTTGGATTCAAAATTTTACGTTTTGTTAATTGTTTAGGCAATGCATTTAGCATATCATTGAAATCGATGTGCAATAATGGTTGCTCTATATTAGCTGATTCAAAGTTAAACTGAGGATTAACAATGACATGTAAATCTGCTAATTGTTGAACGATTGGTGCAATTTGCTCAGTGAGTTGCTTATTAAAGTATTTTTTTATACGTTCTGTAATTAAAGATTGCTCTAAAAACAATCGTTGATGAATTTGATCTAAGTATACTTTCGTAGACACTTTCTTTTCTTCATTAAAATCACTATTTTGCGTCATTTGAGAATTAAACACTGATTTAACATCGTCAAGTAGTTGTAATTTTAAACGTGCATTTAAATGATAAACTTGTTCTTCAACTTCGTTGTCTGTATGTTGTAACGTCGCATCAATTAATTGATGTTGTAAACGCTGTTTATCTTTATAGACTGTTAACCTTTGTTGGCGACGTGAAATATCAGCTTTATTTGTTTCAAATTCTGTAATCATCTCTACATAAGAACGATCCATTTGTTTAAGCTGATGAATCATTTGTTGTTCTAAAATTGATTTAGATTCAACATCAACAAATTGTTGTATGCTTTGTTTTAATTGATCAATGCCCTTATCTTCAGCTTGTAATGCATTTCGACTTGATACAGCAAAAATGTCTGATTGTAAGTGTACTTGTCTTAATGCATCTGATACATATGTTTCAACCGCTTCAAGATCATCTTGACTTTCTGCTAAATCAGCAGCATTAATTACCATTTTAAATGCTTGGTTTTCATTCAACTGGTTCATATCTTTCATGTGTTCTATAAACGCCTTGTCATTATCAGTAAATGAATGATTAAAATAACTTACATACAATATTAAGTCTGAAGAAGTTAAAATTTGCTCGGTTTCATTTGTATGCCTTTGGTTATTTGAGTGTAGCCCTAATGAATCAACAATTATTTTACCTTTTAACCAATCATGCATTAATGCAATGTGTACTGTCTTAACAAATGTTGCATATTCATCTTCTGCACTCCACTTTTTCAATTCCTGTTGATTAATGGCATGTTTTTCTCCATTTTCCAACATATTGACATACAATTTATAATGTTTTTCAACTGCCTGAATAAAAGCGAGTTGATTTTTATTTAAATGTGATTTTAACTTTTCTAAATCTGAATTAATAAAGTCTTCTATAGTCGAATAAGACATATCTTGGTATTCAACTACTGCATTAATTTCATCTAATAATTGCGATTGTGATTTTAGCGTTATATAACTCTCGTCTCCATAAGATATTTCTGTAGTAGCTGCTGTAGTAGGATTTGGAGAACTGACTAAAATATGCTCGCCTAATAATGCATTTATCAAACTACTTTTACCAGCACTAAATGTTCCAAATACACCTATTTTTATTAATTTATTATCTATACGTGTTAATGTTTCGTGGATATCTTGCTTTGTACGCTTGAACAAAGGCACATCCGAAATTATATCAAGCGCTTTTTGAATATCTATAGACATATTTGTTGTAGCTGTATTTTGATTTAGCTGCTGATTATCACGATTATCCTGAGTATTATCAGTAGCCACTTGATATGTTGTCTCTTGTCGACCTATTAATTTATCTAGAGATTCATCTAAATGAATATAGTAGTGACGATAATTCTTAGTCGTCAATGACTGACGCAGCTCATTTAATTCTGTATAACGTTGATATTCTTTTAAATCATCACTTTCTTCTGTTGGTAATTCATCTGCCTGTACATTTTCTATTATTTCTTTAAAAATTGGTGTTGATTGTTGTTCAACATATTTCTTAATGGCTTTAACCACTTCGTCTGAAAATGTAAGTACATAAGTATTGCTGATTGATGTTTGTGGTTGATATAAATCTTCAATCATTTCCGGCTTAACGTCATAATGCTGATTTAATACTTTATCTGAAGCTTCTTTTTTATTGATAAAACGCGTTACAAATGACATATCTTCTCGCATTGGTTGACGAATTTGTTGATTAACATGTTCTTGTAACGCATCTGTCGCTGTTAATAATCGCTGTTGTTGAATTTGTAGCTTTTTCTTCTTTTTATTAAAAAACCCACCAACATTAAAGTCTTGAGACATACTTTCCAAATAACTTCGTAACATTTCTCTCATATTATGCGGCATAATGTATGCATTTTCTAAAATATTTTTACGCTTATTCTTTAAAAATGCCATTAATTCATCTGGATTATTTAAAAGTTGTGCCTCTTCACTAATTGCTTGATGTTGTTGACTATTTAAAAATGCTTGTTCAAACTCCGCTTCTTCGATACCTAAATCTTCTAGTACTTCCTGAATTTCAGACTGAATGTAATCTAGCTGAGCTTCGGTAATGTATTCAACCGTTCTTGATGTATAATCCTCTATTGTCTCTCTATGTTGATCTAATGAAATTAGATAACTTGATAATACTTCAAGTTCATTTTCAGGGTGATCAAATTTAGATACATAAAAGGTGCGTTCTAATTTAATACCCCAATCTGCAATTGATTTTTCAACTCGAGATTTAAACGTAGAGAATGACAATTCATCGTCTTGATGCTTGTCAATTTGATTAATGATAAACACAACAGGTATTCCAACATCATTTATATGCTTCATAAACTTAAAGTTAAGTTCAGATTGAACGTGGTTATAGTCAACCGTATAAAATATCATATTACTTGTATACATATATTGTTCTGTTATTGACTGATGTGATGCAACATTTGAATCAACACCTGGTGTATCTTGCAACGTAAACCCATTTTCAAATTTAGCTGATTGAAAATTAATTTCTACAGATTCAACGTCGACATTTTGGCGATTCATTTCCCTTACTTCATCATAATTAGATAATTTGGCATACGTTTGATTCGGCAAATTAGCAATAATATCGTGATTGTCTGAAACTGACACAATAGCAGTATTACTTGTCGTTGGTACAGGAGAACTTGGTAAGATATCTTGTTCAATTAATAAATTTATCATTGTCGATTTACCTGCAGAAAAATGTCCAACGAACGAACATGTATATTGCTGCAAATATACTTTCTTAATTACTTGGTTAATTGTATGTAAAAGTGCTTCATTTCGCGACTTTTCAACTTCTTTTTTTAATTTATATAAAAGATCTAATTGTTCTTTATTAATCATGTTACTTTCCCCTTTGGTTCGTTCACATAGAAATGCTTGCTTGTTACAACGAATTCATACAATATCGATGTCCATTTAAACATAGATCGTTAAATGGCTCGCATTGTATTATGTTTAAATTTTATCATAGCTGCTTGATAAAACATACGAATAATCAATTTTCTTCAAACATTCCAACTTAAAAGTTCATTTTTTAAAAATCACAAATCATCGTTAAATTTTTCTAGAAAATAAATATTGTCACAGTTTGTTCGCACACGTCACAGAATTGACACCGTATAATAGCCAATTGGGAGGGAAATATGAAAAATACATTTAATCCATTACAAAGATTACATTTCTATGCAGCAATATTTATTGCTCCACTGTTAATCACTTTAACCATTTCGGGCATTGGTTACTTGTTCTTTCCAGAAGTTGAAAATAATATTTATAAGAATGAGTTTTTTGGTGACAGTGATGTAAAAACGCATCAAACATTAAATGATGCAGTACATCAAGTTGAACAACAATATGAAGGATTCTTTGTAAGTAAAGTTAGCATACTTGATGAACCATATAACAAACGAATTACACTGAGTGATATGGCAGGAAATCAACGTTACGTCTTTCTAGATCATAACAATCAATTTGTTGCAGATCAAAATGCGAAACATACGTATTCTAATGTGATGCGAAGTATACATAGTTCTTTGTTTACTGAAAATACTATTATTAATTATTTAGTAGAGTTAACCGCATGTTGGATGATATTCATGATTTTATCTGGTACTTATTTACTCATTAAGAAGCATTTAATTTCTAACAAAAGTAAGGCACTTCGTTGGCAAAAGTGGCACGCAATGATTGGAGTTATCATTGCAATTCCAGTATTTGTATTAGTCTTAACTGGATTGCCATGGTCTGGTTTTATGGGCAGTAAAATTGCCGGTATGATGGACACAAACGGTGACCTTGGTCAAGGTGAATTAGCGATTAATCCACCTAAATCAGATTTGAACGAATTACCTTGGGCTACACGTAAAAATAAACAGCCAGCTTCATCCGAAAAAGGTTCAAGTGGTCATCATGGTAATGCAGCAATGCCTCAAACCAAATTAGATTATCAAATATCTATTGATAAGGTCGTTGAACAGGCGCAAAAAGCTGGTATTAAAAAGCCGTTTTCAATCGTATATCCAAGTGATAAAAATGGTACCTTTATTGTATCTAATACTAGTAATTCAGGTGTTACTGGGCTAGATGTATCACCATACAAGGAACAAACACTTTATTTCGATCAATATAGCGGTAAAAAGCTAGGTACGATTAAATATGATGACTACGGTATTATTGCTAAATGGTTTACATGGGGCATTCCGCTTCACGAAGGTCATTTATTCGGCATTTTAAATAAAATCATTAATTTATTTGTATGTATCGCTTTATTAGTAGCCATTGGCATGGGGTTTGTCTCTTGGATAAAGCGTACAAAAAATACTGCAGTAAAAGTACCACATCGCGTAAAAAAACCAGCATCTATATCACTCATAATATGTTTAATTGTATTAGGATTATTAATGCCATTATTTGGATTATCACTTATCCTTGTATTTATAATTGAATTAATATTATATATTAAAGATCGTCGTGCTAAACAATAATGCACTTAAAGTTTTGAACTGACGAAATTTACAAAATGATTCTCGTCTCTCTAATTACTTAAAACGGGTTCTATAATAAATCGTACTGATGGAGCTTGGGAGATAAATCAATGTCCTAGGGTCTATAATATTATATTGGCAGTAGTTGACTGAATGAAAATGCGCTTGCAACAAGCTTTTTTCAACTCTAGTCAGGGGCCCAAACACAGAGAATTTCGAAAAGAAATTCTACAGGCAATGCGAGTTGGGGTGTGGGCCCCAACACAGAGAATTTCGAAAAGAAATTCTACAGACAATGCAAGTTGGGGTGGGACAACGATAAAGAAATACTTTTTCTATAGAAATTAGTATTTCTTATGCATGAGTTTTACTCATGTATTCCTATTTTTAAGTACACATTAGCTGTGGCTA